>JAUWFF010000250.1 GCA_030607105.1 Filomicrobium sp. | reverse complement strand
AGCATAAGATCAAACTCAGCGCCCCAACGTTCACAGAAGTCGCGCACATTGCCGGCTTTGAAACCCGTGTTCTCTGTGCGGCGGCGATAGACGATACGGTCACTGTCCGGCGACTGCGCCTGCCAGTCACTAACCAGCCGCTCTTCTTGTTCGGCGATCACCGGATCATAAGTGTCGCTGAGAACGAAGTAGGTAAAAGCCTCGCCCTGCCCGGTGAGCTCAAGGCTCTGCTTCACGGTCTTGAGCCGCGCGATGGCCCGTCCGGGATCCTCATTTCGCAATGTCATGAGAACGGCGGTTTTCACATACAGCGGAGCTTCCCGGTCCGCCGACCGGGCAAACGGCGCCACCGCCTGCATGGACGAAGAATGGCCATGAAGAAGCCAGAGACCAATGACAGCATTCCAGAAACCAAGTATTGCCCAAGGCGTTCCAAGCGCGAAGCAAACAAACATGATACCGTCGACCAGCGTCCACCCACCAGCCCCCATGAGCCGTGCGGCCGCAGCCAGCAACACCACGTAACTGACAACATTCAGAGCCAGAACAATAATCCGGCGGCGGTTGAGTTCTGAGATGGACTGGAGGCGGGTCGGTAAGGTAAGCCTTCGGCGCCGGGAGGCAAAAGGCAGTTTGGAAGCATTTTCGACTGTATGGCTCATCGTCCTAGCTCTCTTGTCTGCCAGGCGAACTTTTTCGCGCTTCCGGCAGTGGTGACCGTCATGACTGAATTTAAAGCGGCACGCGACAACTCATCGACTTGTAAAGAGGCCTGTGCCCTCTGGTACGCAGAACCTGAAAAAGCGGTGCTGCGTACGGAAGCGATTGAAGTCTCACCAAACACCAACGCACTTGTCCGAACCTTGTTCAGCGGCATAAGCCGCGGCACCGAGCGACTTATATTCCGTGGGGAAGTGCCCGAGAGTGAGTTCGAATCGATGCGCGCGCCGTTGCAGGCCGGCGAGTTTCCCTTCCCAGTAAAATACGGCTATTGCGCGACCGGAATCGTCGAGGAAGGCCCTAAAGATCTGAAAGGAAATGCTTTTTTCTGCTTACATCCTCACCAGGACTGGTTCCAGGTTGCCCCGGAGCGACTTGTACCCATCCCTTCCGGCCTACCTGCCAGAAGAGCAACACTTGCCGCCAACATGGAGACTGCTCTTAACGCACATTGGGATGCGGCAAGCAGCCCCTGCGACAGAATTGCCGTCGTTGGGGCAGGAGTCGTTGGCCTGTTGATCGCACATCTGGCGGCCAGGTTGCCGGGCGCTGACGTGATCGTGATCGATCCCAATCCGGCCCGAAAGGAAATCGCCGCGGCCTTCGGAGCCCAGTTCGCCGCGCCTGAAGAAGCCCCAGATGATTGCGACGTCGTCTTTCACGCCAGCGCCACGGCTTCGGGACTGGCCACTTCGCTATCGTGTGCCGGCTTCGAGGCCCGCGTTGTAGAGGTCTCCTGGCATGGCGCGAAGCCCGTATCCATTCCGCTTGGCGGCGCTTTCCACTCCCGGCGCCTTTCCATCATCTCCTCGCAGGTCGGCCACGTGGCCGCGCGCCGCCGCCCGCGCTGGGACTACTCACGCAGGATTTCGGCGGCGATGGCCTTGCTTGACCGCCCTGAATTAGACCTGCTCGTTAACGAAGAGATTGCATTCGAGGATGCGCCAGAGCGACTTCCGCTCATCTTGAGCACGGAATCGGCTGCCCTGGCGCCAGTGATCCGCTACACGTGATAAGCATTCCGACAGCCTGACAGGAGCTCCCGATGTATTCCGTCGAAGTCCGCGATCGCATCATGATCGCCCACTCGTTGCCCGATCCGTTCTTCGGGCCAGCCCAGCATATGCATGGAGCGACATTCGTGGTCGATGTCGCTTTCTACCGTTCTAAACTCACTCGAAAGAACGTCGTCGTCGATATCGGAGCCGCGCTGTCGGTACTTGCAGAGACCCTGAAACCGCTGGCCTACAAGAATCTCGACGAATTACCACAATTCGCCGGCCAATTAACAACGACGGAGTTTCTTGCCAAACATATATTTGACCAAATGGCTGGAGCCGCCGCATCTGGAAAGCTAGGAGATGACAGCAAAGGCATTGCCAAGATCCGTGTGATTCTGCATGAAACCGATCTGGCACGAGCGACCTACGAGGGACCTGTCGGTGACTGAAGTCTATTTCGCCATTCCGGGGAACATCGACCAGCAAACTGGCGGCTATGGTTACGATCGGCGGCTGATCGCCGAACTGCCGTCATTCGGCGTCAGCGTCAAGCACGTCGAGCTGCCCGCCGGATTTCCCCACCCATCGCCAGAGGAATGCGAAGCGGTCGCAAAGCAAGCCGCTGCGCTGCCTGGCGAAGCAACGCTCCTAATCGACGGCCTCGCCTATGGCGCTTTCCCGAAAGAGCTAGCCGAAGGCATCGCCCAGCGCATCATCGCGCTCGTCCATCATCCGCTAGCGATGGAATCGGGCCTGACAGATGAACAGCGCCAAAACCTGGCGGCCACCGAACGTGCCGCGTTGTCGCTCGCAGATCATGTGATCGTCACAAGCCCAATGACCGAACGCACACTCATTAGCGACTACGAGGTACCCGGAACCCACATCACAGTGGCCGAACCCGGCACCGATCCGGCCCAAAGGGCCACTGGAACCGGCACGCCAATGCAGCTTCTTTGCGTTGGAACCATAACCCCACGTAAAGGCTATAATATCCTAGTGGATGCCCTCGAGCCGCTGAAGGAGCTTGACTGGCGACTAACGATCGCTGGCCCCGATGACCGTGAAGCCGAAATGACCTCGGCCCTGCGCACACAAATCAACGCGGCGGGATTGCATGATCGCATCACGCTTTCCGGCGTCGTCGTACCTGCCACGCTGGACCGCTTTTATGAAAGTGCCGACGTCTTCGTCATGCCCTCTCTATACGAGGGTTACGGAATGGTCCTCGGGGAAGCCATGGCCCGCGGGTTGCCAATCATCTGCACCACCGGAGGCGCGGCCGCCGAAACCGTACCGGAAGGCGCCGCCGTCAAGGTTGCTCCCGGCAACGCCGAAGTGCTGACCCGTGCACTACAAAGTCTACTGACGGACCGCAAGCAGCGGATAAGGCTAGCCGACGCCGCGTGGAAGGCCGGGCGCAAACTGCCCACGTGGAGCGAGACCGCACGGCGGGTTGCCGCTGTCCTCATGGGCCTAAAGGCATAAGGACTTTCCAAGGTCCAATCGTGATTACCAGTTAAGGGTGTCCTTAATGTCAGGCTTTTCGAGCGCGTGGCTGAGCCTTCGCGAAGCAGCAGATCATCGCTCTCGCGATTCCGCACTGGGCGAAACATTGTCGGGCCGCTTCGCTCTTCGCGACTCCGTCACCATCACCGACATCGGCTGCGGCACCGGCTCCAACCTCCGCGCCACGGCCGCCTTGCTGCCGACGAAGCAGAACTGGACCCTGGTCGACTATGATCCCGCTTTATTGAGCGCGGCTCGGGAGGAGCTGAGCAATTGGGCAGACGAAGCCCGCACCGAAGGCGAACACCTTCAGCTCATCAAGGGCCCAGCCCGACTATCAGTCTGCTTCCGCAAGGCCGATCTCGCCGCCGACCTGGAAACGGGCCTCGGCCCGCCCACTGACCTCATCACCGCGGCGGCCTTTTTCGATCTGGCTTCAAACGCCTTCATCCGCAAATTCGCGCAAGCCGTCGCCGCGCGTAAC
>JAUWFF010000350.1 GCA_030607105.1 Filomicrobium sp. | reverse complement strand
CCTGGGCAAAAGCGGATGATGACCACCCCGGCAAACTGGCTGTGATGAACTTTCTCCCGGAGGATGTCATCGGCCTGAGGGCAGAAGGGATTGTGACAGCGCAGGACTACCGGGAGACTTTGGTTCCGTTAGTGGAAGCCCGGTCAGCCAAATTCGACAAGCTGAAGATGCTTTATGTTATCGGCGAGGACTTCGATGGTTTTTCGGCAGGTGCGATCTGGGACGACACGCGTTTCGGCCTGACGCATTTTACAACTTTCTCCAAATTGGCGGTTGTGACCGACGTCGCGTGGATCCGCCAGAGTGTGAAACTGTTTGGGCATCTGATGCCGACGGAGGTGATGGTGTTCGACTTGGCCGACCTTGAAGACGCGACGGCTTGGATCACCTCTTGACAGCCGGGTTGGACGTGCGCACCGTACCTTTCGAGAACTCATTTGGCACCACGTATTGGAAGGCACGAAATTCAGTAATCCAAGGCCTGAGATCTGCGGCTGGCACCCATTTCACCGGCTGCCCCCCGGAGTTCCTGGCCACGCTGCCTGGCCGAGCGAAACGCAAGTCAAGTGAACGGCAATTGAACCAACAATTACTTTCTGATGGAGCGCGACCCTTGAGAAACCACCACCTACCCCTGACTGCCGTCATGGTTGGCTTAACGAGCCTCGTTGCCGTGAATCTCGGGTCCAGCCAGTCAGCGCAAGCTGCTTCCGAATTCCTATGTCCCGAAACGCACGCGGCGACAACGAACGCGGCGCTGCAAGAGACACCGGAACAGCTCGCAAGCACCACGAATGCATTGAAGAGTCCTGAGCGCGAAAACGCCATACGCGTCGTCGCCGGCGACCTCAAGAAAGAATACCCTAATGCGGACACGGCCGACATTGTGAACTATATGCTGACCGCATACTGTCCACTCGTGGCGGCCAAAGGTGGTCTAGGAGCGGATGAAAAGCAGGCGGAGATGGATCGCTTTTCCTCTCAGGTTTATCGGATACTCAAAGAATAGTCCTCAAACGAGGAAGCAATCGTCCGGAAGTAAATAAGGTTGGGAATGGAAATGTCACAAGAACAAGATTCGCAATACACGGTACGCGAGGTCGTTGCTGTTTTTCAAAAATCTGACGATCTCGAAGCGGCGATTGACAAGCTGGCGTTGTCTGGATTCGCGCGTCAGAATATTAGTGTTATGGCCGGCCACGACGTGATTGCCGACAAACTGGGGCATCACTTCAAGCAGGTCAAAGAAATCGAGGACGATGCCAAGGTTCCTCAGGCCTACTTCGTGCGTGACGAGGAAGTGTCGGAGGCACAAGCCGCGGCGATCGGTCTGCCGATGTACATAGGTGGTGCCGGTGGTGCTCTTGCAGTTGCCGCTTCCGGCGGTGCACTGGCGCTTGCTATCGCTGCCGCGGCGGCTGGCGGTCTCATCGGCGGGGGCATCGGCGGCGTCGTCGCCAAGGCGCTCGGGGATCACCATGCCAAGACGATCCAGTCCAACCTAGAGGCAGGTGGCATACTGCTGTGGGTGCGGGTCAATGATGCCGATGAAGAGAGCAAGGCAACGCAACTGCTTGGTGAGTCCGGCGGGCAAGACATCCATGCTCACGACATAGAACGCACGTGGGGAACGAAGGATGTTCCGCTACACGACTGGCAGCCGGACCCACTGCTGAGATGAATGCCACTGATCAATTCCACGGCCGCCTATTGCTGGTGGTTGTGGAACCGGCGATAGTACCGTCGCGCTAGATCGATAGCGTTGGCGGAAAGTGAAGTCCTATAGCGGCGCGCCAACGCGAGTCTGCCGCTGACGAGATCGTGCTCCGTTCCGGCAAGCTCCGCATCCCATCATTTTGGCGGGCATGCGCGAGTTGAAGCGCTGAATTCCAACGATTGGCCTGGAGCCCAAGTACATACTGCTAGTGATTGCCGCGCGAGCGTGACGGCGAACGCATATCGATTGGCTGCCCATTAATTCATGACCCGGAAGGAGCCCCCATGCAGCTGCTGCGTTTATCGCTCATGCTCGTGGTGTTCGTCGACGTCATGGGGCAGGGGCTCATCCTACCCATCATCAATACGCTACTGATCGACCCAACGAGTACTTTTCTACCAGCAAGCATGGGGCATGGGACGCGCGAAATTTACTATGGCGTGTTGATGGCTACGTTTTACGTTTTCTGGTTCTTTGGGGCTGCATACATCTCGAAGCTTTCCGATTACATCGGCCGCAAGAATGGCATGGTGATCTGTCTTCTCGGCGCGTTAGCCGGCTACATGCTGACCATCATCGCGATCGAGATGTCGAACTACTATCTGCTCTTGGTCGGGCGGGCGATCTCCGGCTTCACCGCAGGAAACCAGCCTATTGCACAGGCCGCGCTTGTTGATCTAAGCCGTAACGATGAAGAGCGGACGCGCAATATGGGGCGGGTGGTTGCCGCGCTCGCGCTAGGCCTCGTCGCAGGGCCGCTGATCGCCGGGATTTTGAGCGACAGCGCGATCATCGGGGATTACGCATCTCTCGCTCTGCCGTTCTGGGTTGCGGCGCTCCTGGTCTTTATTACACTGATGATGGTTCAGTTTTTTTATTCCGATACCCGCAAAGAGCGCCGGAAAATCGATTTCGGTGTCAGCGAGGTGTTCGTCAACCTGCTGCGCATCCGTGGCCGGCCGACAATTATGAAGATAGCGGTCGTGTGGTTCTTCGCCGAACTCGGACTGAATGCTTTCTTTGTTTATGTGAATGATTACACGATCACGGTCTTTGACTTCTCGACGTTCGACAACAGCATCCTCATGATCGTTTTCGGTCTTGTGATGGCGGGCACCAGCGGCTTCCTCGCCAGCTGGCTCACTTCCCGCTACCGCAAAGTCCCTACAACGGCCGCCGCGGTCGCCTTCATGATGATCTCTCTGGCAGTCTTCACGCTCAACGGTGAGCGTGACCTGGTCTATGTCCTGCTGGTGCCTATCATTATTGGTTTCGGCATTGCTTACCCGACGATGCTTGCC
>JAUWFF010000194.1 GCA_030607105.1 Filomicrobium sp. | reverse complement strand
CAAGTTCTGCAAGGCGCACCTTCTGATCAGCGTCGTTGATTACGATGATGTCGCGTTGCTGCAGGTCGCTCTTTGACGGTGAGGCAAGCGCAATGGCGCACAGCATGTGAACGAGTTCGGTGCTGACAGGCTGAGCCTTGAACCGGCGGCACGATCCGCGTCTAGCCATGGAGGCCAGTAGCTCAAGGCCTTCTTTCGCGGTGATTTCAGGCAGCTCCTCCCCAAATCGACGTTCCAGGTCGTCTCTGATTTGGTTTGCGCTAGAAGGCATGGATATCTGGCTCCGGAGTCCAGGCACACGGCCATGCGGCACCAGCTCTCCGCGCTGAGACTGCGCGTCGGGACGGTACCTTTGTGGACCCCGTTATTTACACAATAGGCGCGCCATAGCCATAGCTGTAGGGGACTGGACCGGAGAACGCGACGACATCACCATCTTCGAGGGCAGATTCCTCGTTGACCACACCACCTTGGTAAAGGCCGGGCGTAATATCGCGACCGTTCTTCAGGACGAGAAAGACCTCCGAAATCGGTAGTCCGAAAATCTTGATGAGGTCGCCGACACACGACCCGGCTGGCACTTCGATCTGCCGGCACAAACCAGGATGGCCGCTGTATTTCGCCAGACTATTAAAAAAACGGGCCTCGATCTTGAGGATGATACCGCGACTATTGTGCCCAACTCCCGCATTGCTCATGAATCTGCTCCTTTTGCTGGCGCGGCGATACTACTCACCCGCGGCCCCGATTCCTTGACTTTGGTGAAGCTGGCGATGTGCCCATCGGTCTAGTACAGACTATTAAGCGGCGCGGACGGTTAGATTGTGTGCGGAAGGAAAAGTGGCTGCGAGGCAGTGATCAAGAGTGATCACTAGCCTTCCAGGCATCAGCCCGCTGTGCTAGCGTGCCGCCAGCGTCATCCCGATGAGCATGGCCCTTTTCCGCCGTTGGGCATCGAAGCGACGTCTAAATCATGGAGTGGGCTGGGAGACTTGTCGTGCCGGAGCGTAGCGATCTCGCGATAGCCAGAGAAGCTGTGCTCTTCGCGAGCCTCCCCGAAGAGCTTGCGGATACCATCCTGCACCGCGCGACGACGAGGCCTTACCGGCGCGGTGAAACTGTCTTCCTTCAAGGCGACCCAGCTGAGAGCATCTTCGTCGTTCTTGATGGGTGGATTAAGCTCTTCCGGCTGACATCTACGGGCGCTGAGGCCGTAGTTGGCGTGTTCACCAAAGGGCGTAGTTTTGGCGAAGCGGTCGCGTTTGCCGGTGGAGCGTACCCTGTTTCCGCCGAATCTGTGACGGACGCGCGGCTGCTGCACGTGCGCGCCAGCATTCTCTCGAACATGATGAGTGACCGCCCGGAAATCGCGACCGCCATCCTGTCATCGGCATTCCGTCACCTGCACGGTCTTGTGGCTCAGCTTGAGCAGCTCAAAGCGCATACCGGCGCACAGCGGGTCGCCGAGTTCCTGCTTGAGCTCTGCGAGCAGGAGTCGGGCTCCTGCACGATCACACTGCCATACGACAAGACACTGATCGCCGGGCGCCTTGGTATGCAGCCGCAAAGTCTCTCCCGAGCGTTCAATCGGCTTGAAGCACAGGGAGTTAAGGTATCCCATAACCAAGCCACGATCGCCGACATTGAAAGACTGCGCGAGTACATGCTCCAGGATCGAAGTGCACCCTGGAGAAAGGCCGAATGAGCGAGCATCCGCGACTCCAAGCAGTACTGGCCCGGATTGATGAGGCCAATGCGCTGGACCCAAATAAGGAGCCGGCAGGGGAGACTGCCGAGCCTGCCGCACTGCTTTACGGCAGGCGCATGTCTGCCGTGCTTGAAGAGTTCAACCCGGACGCTTCGGAGGAGCTGCAGATCGCGGTTCGAGCCCAGCATATCGAGCGTTGGAAACGGCCCCGAAAGGACTATGCCGAAGGACGGGCCGGTTATTTGAACTGGCGGCGGGATGCGGCCCAGTACCACGCAGCTCGCACCAACGAGCTGATGCAACTCGAAGGCTATGATGAACAGGTCCGCGAACGCGTTACAGGGCTTGTTCTAAAGCAGGGCATCAAGCGTGATGCCGAGGCGCAGACATTGGAAGACGTCGCCTGCCTTGTTTTCATGCGCTGGTACTTTGCGGCCTTCGCCACCAAAAACACACATGAACAACTCTATCGGATCGTGCAAAAGACCGCTCGCAAGATGTCCACGGCGGGACGCAGCGCGGCTTTGAAACTGCCCTTGCCTGCCGAACTGGTGCCCGCGATCACCGCCGCTGAATGACGCCGACGTCAATGGTCCTCGCGGATGCCGGCGTGGATCTGACGGGCAAGCCAGAGCGCAGGCAGGATTCCGACCACTGCCCCCACCAGGCCTGCACCGATCAAGCCGGCGACCCCGTACGGTGCAAGAGCCGGGATGGCCAGCGCGATGAATGCGAAATTGATACCCACCGCGGGCCCCATCAACGCGTAGCAAAACAGCAAGAGCCACAGGGGCGTTCGATCTTTGTCGGTGGTGTCACTGGTCATGACATTCTCTCAAGGCCCCGTTGCAATCGCATAAAGACCAAAGCTCAGCAGTAAGAAACCGCCGATCGCAAGATCGAAAGCGCGGGTCCAAAAGCGCGAATTGTGAAGCTGCAAGTAACGGCTGAGAATAATGCGCGCTTTCAGTCCCGCCAACACGAGGACCCCAGCAGCAATAACCATGCGGCTGCGTCCCAAGATCTCGACAAAGGTTAGGGCCGTTGTCGCCGCGCTCATTGCGACGAGCAGCACCCATGCCTCTATCATCGCCCTTGAGGTCATGCCATCACCTCAACAAATAGATGATCGGAAACAGCAAGACCCAAACCAGATCGACCATATGCCAAAAGGCGGCCCCGGTTTCCATATTGCGGACGCTGTCCGCCCAGGCCACGAGGGCCAGGATCACAATACCTGCAACCACGTGTGCGGCGTGGAAACCCGTGATGAGGTAGTAGAAGGTAAAGAACGGGCTTGTCTCAATCCCGATTCCGTCAGCCGCCTTGCTCCAGTACTCGCCCGCCTTCACGATCAAGAAGACAACACCCAAACCACCTGCCGCGAAAAGCCAGCCTCGCGCGGTCCTGCGTCTACCGTTCTCTCGCGCAATCACCGCGAGAGCCGCACAAAGGCCGCTTGTAACCAGAACCATTGTGTTCACCGCGCCTTCCGTACGGTCAAGCAGCAGCTGATCGGCTGCGAACCCTTGGGGATCACTCGCTCGCACGGCCAGGAAGGCGATGAGGGCGGCTCCGAAAACAAGGAGCTCGCTGATGATCAATACCCACATCATGAGGTCGCCGGGCAACTCGCCGAGCACACCCCACTCGTCACGAGCTTGGCGATCGGAGGGAAGCTTGCCCAAAGTACCGCTCATCCGCCGACCAGGTGACGGTACAGCTGCGGCAATGCGGCCGTCAGCTTCTCGGGGTGCGGGATGACAACGAACCCGCCACGGCCGAATATCCGGCTAAACGCAGCCTGCGCCTTGCTGTCGATCGTCACGCCAAATACTGACTGTCCGCGCCGGCGGGCCTCACGCACGGCCATCTGTGTATCCTCAATTCCGTGTCGGCCCTCGTAATGATCAAGATCATTGGGCTTGCCGTCGGTGAGCACCAACAGCAATCGGCGTTGACGCGGTCTTTGCCCAAGCTCATGCGAGACATGCCGGACCGCAGCGCCGAGCCGCGTGTAATGGCCCGGCCGCAATCCCGCGATACGGGATTCTATGCGCGTACCCATTGGTTCGTCAAAATCCTTGCACGACGATATGAAGACGCGATCCCGCCGTAGCGATGAGAACGCATTGATTGAGGTTTCGTCACCGCACGAATCGAGGCCCCACGCAAGCGCGATCAGTGCTTCCCGCGCGATATCGATGACCTGGCGGCCCGCCACCCAGCTTTCGGTCGAACGGGACGCATCAAGCAGAATCGAAATCGCCAGGTCACGTTCCTGGTTTCGGCTCGATCGGTAGACCCGATCGGAATGTTCGCCTGTTGCAGCCAGCTCGACGCGGGCTTCGACGGCTGCCTCCAGATCGATATCCTCGCCATCGACCTGCCGCGTGAGCTGCACCCTCTTCGGTCGCAGCGCTTCGAATTGTCGACGGACACTGCGAATGCGCCGCCGTGTTTTTGCGCATTCCAGGAACTCCGGAATTTGCTCGGCTGGTTCGGCCGGGCCGGCCAGCACGCGGCAG
>JAUWFF010000322.1 GCA_030607105.1 Filomicrobium sp. | reverse complement strand
TGAATGATCAGCCCACGACACCAGCATGATGGCGATGGCGCCGCGGGGGCCGCCGAGGATGGTGTTAATGACGCCGGGATCCTCCAGTGCCGCTGCGATCCCGTCCAACTGCAGGCGGAAGCGGTGTTCATTCACGGACTGGCTGGTGTCGACGGCGAGACTAAGCGCGGTGTCGATAGCGTTGTCGCTTTGGGACTGGGCGAAGGCTGGCAGCTGAAAGATGGCGATTAGTAACGCGAGGGCGGCCAGAGTGTATCGCCGAATTCTTTGACCATCGCGCTGCGGTTGGTTTGGTCTGATTTGTTGAGCGTTCATGAGTGCCGACGGTTTCCCCCGTTTGGATGGACTGGTCGGCAGATCTTGTTGCATGCATTGGCGCAAAAGCGAAACGGCGAACCCTTGGGTCCGCCGTCAAATTCGTGATCTTGTCCGGGCTGGATGACGGCACTTATCTGCGGCGCAGCTTTGCGGCACGGCGGCGCGTTTTGCGCTTCGAGACATAACCTGCCTTGATGAGAGCATTCACGCAGCGACGTGACAGTTTCGGGCCGTTGGCGCGCATGCAGCGGCGAACGCCGGGGCTGTTGGGTGCGTGGGCACTGCAGTAGGAAAGGTAATCACCGGTGCAGGCGTTTCTCACGGAATTGCTAACGGCGGAGGCCTGAGTAGCAGTTGCGGCAATAATGGCGAAGGTCAGTACGGTTAGAATCTTAGCTTTCATTGTTCCTGCTCCCAATAAGCGTGAGTATGTTTGGCGTTTTGGTCTCGCCGTTTGATGAAGCCACTATGCGGGAGCCACCGGCGTCCTGCTGTTCCGGATGTCACAAGCCGATCAGGTTGTTGAAATAAGTGTGATTGACCTTTTCCAAAGCCCCTGCGCCGGCTCTTTGAAATTCAGTTTGAGACACAGCAGTTAGAGTTTGGTTAAGCATGATGGCAAAGACAAACAGGGCAGCGGAGGGATCGCTGCCCTGATGTCAGAGGCTGCCGGTGCAGGGCGGGCGCCTCTGAGGAGTGGAATTTTTGGCCGCTCTTGGCGTCAGGCGACTTCGAGCTGGCGTTCGCGGCCATGCAGACCGCATTCCTTGCCGTCTTCGTTTTCCCACCACCAACGGCCGGCGCGAGGATTTTCATCAGGGGATACGGCGCGCGTGCAGGGCTGGCAGCCGATAGAGGGGAAGCCCGCATCGTGCAGCGGATTCACGGGGATATTGTTCTCGGTGATGTATGCATCAAGCTCATTGTCGGACCAATCGGCCAGTGGGCTCGCTTTGATCAGCTCGAGGCTGGCATCCCACGCGGCGTGGGCGATATCGGCGCGTCCGGTCGATTGCTCGCGGCGTAGCCCGGTAATCCAGCCAGCGGAACCTTTGAGCGCGCGGTTGAGTGGTAGCACCTTGCGGATCATGCAGCAGGCCTTGCGGGAATTCACCGATGTGCGAAAGCCGAACTCGCCGTCATGCGCGATGAGTTCCTCAAGGTCCGCCGGATCGGGTGTCACAACGCGGATTTTTATGCCGTAGTGCTCTTCGGTCTTGCGGAGAGTTTCCAAGGTCTCGGGGAAGTGCCGTAAAGTGTCGAGTGTAAACACATCGACCCCGATACCAGCTTTGCTGATTGCATGAAGGATGGCCTGGTCTTCCTTGCCCAAGCTGGTGGAGAAGGCGATACGCTCCTTGATGGATTCGCCGATCTCACGAATGCGCTGAGTTAGATCGGGCGTTCTGGCGACCTGTTCGGAGAGCTTGGAAGCGCGTTGTTCGTCGCTGATGCGCTGATTTGCCAAGCGGCGTTGCATCAGGGGGTTGCGAGCGGCTTTCTGATAGGCGCCCTTGTAGTGCGACAGAGAACTTTGCCAGTGAAAGAGGGCTTCTGAACTCTTCAGGTTGGCCGTATCGAAGCCGGCACGCAGCAGATGTATGGCCTGATCGGGAATCACGTGGCCAGTGGCGCGAACCTCGCCGCGAAAGCCGTGGTTGCTGCGAAGCAAGTGGGCGATGCTGAAACCGCGGCCGTCATTGAATTTAGCGAAAGGAATGGCGATGGCCTTGCCGTGCAAGACCGCCTCCACGACTGCTGCGGTGCGTTCATCGCGTTCCGCTGTTACGGCCAATTCGGTGACCCCAGGAGACGTTTGTGTAATAGCTGCGGTTCTCAGATCAACGCGGTGTTCCATAGAGGGCCTCCTTGAAGGGGTCGGCTCCTACGCGGGCATAAGTGGCGAGGAAGGCCTCACCGCCGCGGCGCTGGGCCAGGTAGGTGTCAACGATCTTTTCGATCGCATCTGGTACTTCTTCGGCGGGGAAGCTCGGTCCGACGATGTCGCCGATCGCGGCGTCGTCGCCCGCCGAGCCGCCGAGCGTGATCTGATAGTGCTCGGTGCCTTTTTTATCGACTCCGAGAATGCCGATGTGCCCGGAATGATGGTGTCCGCAGGCATTAATGCAGCCGGAGATATTCAGCCGCAGTTCGCCGACGGCTTCGGTCCTTTCAGGATCGGCGAAGCGCTCGGTAATGTCCTGGGCGATGGGCAGCGAGCGGGCGTTTGCCAAGTTGCAGTAGTCAAGTCCCGGGCAGGCGATGATGTCCGAGATGAGATCGGTGTTGCCTTCGACCAAGCCGGCGAACTTCAGGTCCTCGTAGAGATCGGTGAGATTGGCGCGGGCGACGTTCGGAAGAATCAGGTTTTGCGTGTAGGTCACGCGTACTTCACCACGGCTATAGCGATCGGCGGCGTCGGCGACCCGCTCCATCTCCTTTCCGGTCGCGTCTCCAGGCGGGCGGCCCGGCTCCTTGAAGGCGATCGAGACGATGGCGTGGTCAGGGTTCTTGTGAGGAAGTACGTTGTGGCGGACCCAGCGATCGAACCCGCTGTCCTGGGAGCGTGCCTTGGAGAATGCAGCTTGGTCGACCGGGTTCGGCTGCAGTTGGGGTGGCGCGAAGTGCGCCTGGATGCGAGCGACCTCATCGGCGGGCAAGTCGATCTCCTCGCTGCGGATGGACTCCCATTCTTCTTCAACCTGAGTACGGTAGGCGTCGACACCGATGGCGTTGACCAGGATTTTGATGCGGGCTTTGTAGATGTTGTCGCGCCGGCCATGCAGATTGTAAACGCGCAGCATGGCTTCCAGGTAGGAGAGCAGATGTTCGGGGGGTAGGAATTCCTTCATCTCCTGCGCGACATAAGGCGTGCGGCCTTGTCCG
>JAUWFF010000069.1 GCA_030607105.1 Filomicrobium sp. | reverse complement strand
GCAGCACGTGTTGCACTGCAGCGCAGAGTGGCATTGCCGGCCAGAGTTGGCAACTCCGTCAGAGAAAGATCGGTGCTTACTTGGATGCGCTGCCGCATTGCGCGCGGTGGCGTAGCAGCTGGTCAGCGAGCACCAGAGCCATCATCGCTTCTCCTATGGGGACGGCTCGGATGCCGACGCACGGATCGTGCCGGCCTTTGGTGACGATCTCCGTCTCATTGCCGCTGCTGTCGATGGTTCGCCGCGGCGTTAGGATTGAGGACGTTGGCTTGACCGCGAACCGGCAGACAACCGGTTGTCCCGTCGACAACCCGCCAAGAACGCCCCCGGCATGGTTCGACAGAAACTTCGGTTGACCGGCTGTCCCCATACGGATTTCGTCGGCGTTTTCTTCGCCCGTTAGCGCCGCTGCCGCCATGCCCACGCCGATCTCTACACCTTTCACAGCATTGATGCTCATCATCGCCGAGGCAAGCTCCTGGTCGAGCTTGGCATAGAGCGGCGCGCCAAGCCCAACGGGGACGCTCTCCGCCACCACCTCGACGATTCCTCCAACCGACGATCCATCGTTGCGGATCCTGTCGAGATAGTCCGACCAGCTCTCCACGCTCCCCGGATCGGGGCAGAAGAACGGATTGGCATCGACGGTGCTCCAGTCGAGCCGGCTTCGGTCGATCTGGCGGGGCCCAAGCTGCACTAGACCGCCGTGGATGGTAATCCCGCCAAGGACCTTGCGCGCAATCGCCCCAGCGGCGACGCGCATCGCGGTTTCACGCGCCGAGGAGCGCCCGCCGCCACGGTAATCGCGAATGCCGTACTTGGCTTCGTACGTATAATCAGCATGCCCAGGCCGGAACTTCTGCGCGATATCACCGTAGTCCTTGGAGCGCTGATCCACGTTGCGGATAATCAGAGAGATCGGCGTCCCGGTGGACACCTGGTGGCCGTCGGCATCGTTAAAAACACCCGATAAAATTTCAACGCTGTCGGGCTCACGCCGTTGCGTGGTGAACCGGGATTGTCCCGGTCTGCGGCGGTCAAGTTCACGTTGGATCTCGTCGGTAGTCACCCGTATTCCCGGCGGGCAACCATCGACAACGCAGCCAATAGCAGGCCCGTGACTCTCGCCCCAAGTGGTTACGCGAAATAGATGGCCGAACGTGTTGTGTGACATTTCGTTTTGCAGCGGTACCCTGAGTGAAACACTTACCATGCAACGACGACGGACGGACCGATAGTGTTGCAAAAAAATCTTATGGGCGCTTCACAGCGGCTGTGAAACCCCCAACTGCATCAATAAAGATGACAAGATGGCGCGACGCAGATTATTAAATCATTGAGTTAAAGCGTGATTCCCACAGGATTCGTCACCCAAGACGAACTCGGCGAGGGATTTCCAGACTCTGCCGTGGATACGGGCTCGGCCTAGGCGCCAGCCAATAGAAACGAAAAGGCGGATGAGATACTGGGCACGCGAGCAAGCGTAGGGCAGCATTTAAACGCCTTACGTGCGTCACCAGCGTTTTTAGACAAGTTCTGCTGCAACCGAACCAATTGCTTGGCTCGGTACTAGCCAAAGCTGGCAGAACTCGTCGAAGCAGAAAGGGATGGCTCCTGTCGGCCTTGAGCAGCCGGTCTCGAGCGGTCCCATTGAAGTTGAGAGGGCTGGAGCTGCCGCTGCTCCGGTCCTTTCTTGTTTTTGGGCCACATGTTGTTGCCCAATCACTTCACAACCAGCGCATCTCTCCCTCGCGAATGATCAGGACACGATCCTGCGGAACCTCCAAATCGAGAATCTTGCCGGGGTCGAGAGCCAGTAGATGTGCTCTCAGAGTTCGCGTAATGCCGCCGTGGGTCGCGACCACGGTGTCCCCCTTCAAGGTGGACAGCCAATCGCACGTTCTTTGCAAAAGATCAGAGTAGCTCTCACCGCCAGGCGGTCGGAAATGGAATGGGTCCGCGCGGCGCGCGGCAAGCGCCTCCGCGTCCGTACTCTTCAAGGTCTCCAGAAGTTGCCCTTGCCAGGCACCATAATGCACTTCAAGCAGGCGGTCGTCCGTGGCGTACTCTTCGACCGCAAGTCCCAGCGATTGGCGAATGATCCGCATCGTCTCGCGTGCACGCGACAATGGACTTGATACGAAATGGGCGGCCGCAATCTTAGGCAGGAAGGCTCTCAAGGCCTCGCCATTGCGGCGGGCCTGCTCACGGCCGAATTCGTTTATCGCGATATCTTCCTGACCTTGGTAACGGGACTGCGCGTTCCAGTCGGTCTGGCCGTGACGGATGCAGTATACAATGATGCCTTGTTGCACGCGATACCGCTCCCTTGCGGATTCCGTTAACGCCGTCGTGCAAGACCTTGTCCGGAAACGGGCCGTCGCTAGCCTACCCGGCGTCGCTCCGCGTCACGGTGATATCGGGAGCTTCTTCATTCTTCATGCCCTGCACGTGATAACCTGCATCTACATGATGTATTTCGCCGGTTACGCCGCGCGAAAGGTCCGAAAGCAGATACATGCCGGCACCACCGACTTCATCGATGGTCACCGTGCGTCGCAGTGGCGAATTGTACTCGTTCCACTTCAAAATATAGCGGAAGTCGGATATGCCGGATGCGGCCAATGTCTTGATAGGTCCGGCTGAAACCGCGTTGACGCGGATGCCCGACTTGCCAAGGTCAGCCGCCAGGTACCGCACGCTGGCCTCCAATGCGGCCTTCGCCACCCCCATGACGTTGTAGTGCGGCATGACCTTTTCTGCGCCGTAATAAGTCAGCGTAAGAATTGAGCCGCCATCGCTCATGAGCTTTTCCGCACGCTGCGCCAGCGCGGTCAGCGAGTAGCAGGACACAAGCATGGTCTGCGTGAAGTTGCCTTCCGACGTATCCACGTAGCGTCCGTCAAGTTCGGATTTGTCGGAGAAGGCGATGGCATGAACGAGAAAATCGAGCCGCCCCCATTCCCGTTGCAGGGTGGCAAAGACTTGGTCCATTGAGGCCCCGTCAGTCACGTCGCATGGCAGGACCAGCCGCGAACCAAGCTCACCCGCCAACGGTTCGACGCGCTTCTTGAGTGCCTCACCTTGATAGGTCAATGCCAGGTCCGCACCGTGCGCGGCACAGGCCTTCGCGATACCCCAGGCGATCGAGCGATTGTTCGCGACGCCCATGATGAGGCCGCGCTTGCCCGCCATAAGATTGCTCGTCGCACCAGGAGAACCAGGCGCAGCTTCACTCATCTCTCGGTTGCCCTTCTTAGTTGTTTTTCAGCTAGGGTCGGGTCCCATCTTAAACAATGGCGCGCCGTTAGCACCGTTCAATCCAAGATTCGCGCTGTGGCAAGCCACTCCCATCCAATCCGACTAGGCCAGGCCCCAGATTGGCGGGCATCCTACACGAAAGGGCAGAGCGGTCCAGATGCGCCGTTTTGGCAATGCGCAAAACCGGCCCAAATCGCCATAAAACGGGTCCAGACGGACTCGGAGCGGTTTGCCCGGCGATGGGCCAGCCTTAGCTGTCAAAGCGCCATACGCCGTTGTCGAGGCGGCATGCAACGGCCTCGGTCTTCTTGGCTTTGGCCTCGAAGCTCAACAATACGATGATGTGTCGACACACGCGCCCCTTCGAATCCAGGAACGACTGTGTCGGTTGGATCAGGCCAGACAGCTTGCCGTGGCCGCGGCGCCAGACGTAGCTCGCGCCATCGCCGACTTCGGAAAGGGCAAATTGAACGCTTTCCATGGCCGCAATGCGGTCGTTTGGGCTGAGCTTTCTGGCGTTCGAAACAGCTGGGCTTGTTTCGGCTGAGCGATTTGCATTGCCTTGAGCAATGGCGCTGTCGGATGCCATAAGGGGGATGAGTAGGCCGAAGGCGCCAAAGACCAAAGTGGCGACAACAGCCGAGAGACAAACAATAGAACGCATTCCGAAAAACTCACTGTTGACGACGCAATAATCGGCTCGTGCCGACACCAAACACACGTGGGTGGACCCGACGTCTTTGAGTGTGGCGCGTAATAGTTAAAGTGAACTGAAGACGTGCTCCTTTTTGGGACGCCGCGCGACACGGCGCCCAAGGCGGCGGCAATAGTAAAGGTGCAACTTGGCCCACCCCGACGAACTTGAACTCGATGCCGAGACCTTGGCCGGGCAGGCCGACGACTCCATTTCCGCGGCTGAAGATCCCTTCATGCTCTTTCAAGCTTGGCTGGCGGAGGCGGAGGGCACCGAGTTGAACGATCCCAACGCCATGGCTCTGGCAACCGTCGATGCAGATGGCCTGCCGAACGTTCGAATGGTGCTCCTCAAGGGAGTTGATGAGTCCAGCAGAGCCGACCGTGGTTTCGTTTTCTATACGAATTTGGAAAGTGCCAAGGGCCGGGAACTGGCCGGCTCCGGAAAGGCCGCAAGCCTGTTTCACTGGAAGTCTTTGCGCCGGCAGGTCCGGCTGCGCGGCCCGGTAAGTCCTGTTTCCGCCGAGGAAGCGGACACGTATTACGCAACCCGACAGCGCGGCAGTCGTATCGGAGCCTGGGCCTCCGCACAGTCAAGACCATTGAAAAACCGAATGGAACTGGCCAAGGCCGTTACCGGCTATGCCGCCCGCTACGCTGTTGGTGCCATTCCGCGCCCGCTGCATTGGTCGGGTTTCCGCATTACTCCGGTGGAGATTGAGTTCTGGCAGAGCCGCGCGTTCCGTTTGCACGACCGGATGGTCTTCCGGCGCCAGGATGCCGAGGCACCCTGGGCCAAGACAAGGCTTTTCCCTTAGAGAGCCGAAGCGGACCGGGGGCTGAGTTCCACGAAGGCCACACACCCGGCAATCGCATCAGCTCCGGGCTCCGCCTTCAGCACGCGATCCGCAACGATCTCCTGTTCAGCGCAGGTACCGCTGGGCCCGGCTTGTCTCAGGCTCTCGGCAAGCCGGCCGCCGAACACGACGCCTAGGCCCAATTTGCGTTTATCTTCGGCCCACTTGGCGAGTTGGTCTGCTGACTGGCACGTGCCGTTGCCGAGCCGGCACGCATCGGGCAAGACCACAGAAACGACCCAGAAATTATTGCGCCCATGGGCGATCCGTAGTGCCATGCCAGCTGGGGGCGAGGGCTTTTTCGCGGTACTGGTCCGCGGATCAGTGACGGTCGCTAGCGTCTCGGCGTTGTTGGGCTGTGCCGTTTCGCCCTCCTTCTCCGAGTTAGCGCCCAGGTCGAGCAGATGTTCGTATCCGGTTACCCTCAAACCGCGCCGGTAGCGAACGGCAACGGCGGTTGTCGTCCGGCTGCCGCCAAGCACCGTTTCGGCACTGATCCGGCCATGGTTCTCTCGAAGAACCTGGCGGGATAAAATGAGTTTCCAAGAACGAGCCGGAAAGACCTGGCGAACCTCGCGAATGCTCTTCACCCCCTGCAGAAGAACGATGTCTGCTCCAAGTTTATCGCCGGCGAATGTCGGTCGCGAAGTGATCCGCCGTTCGGCTCCAAATGTGTTGCGCCAGCTTTTCTGGACACGTTTTTCGCGTTTGAGAACACCCGCACCCAAGGCGTCGAGCAGATTCCAGCTCGCGATCCGCAGCAAATGGTCGTCGGTGATCGTAGGTTGGGCCTCTGCCGTCTCGGAAAAACCGACAAATCCAGAAATGAACGCACCGACGAATAATCCGAACGTTGTCCGTCGCCACGCCCCGCGAAGGCCTGCACCGCCATTGCTGATCCCACCCGACATGGGCTACCGCGCTCCTGCCTTACTTCCGTGCACCAAAGAGATTGAGTATAGGCAACTCACTGGTCAGGCCAAATGCGCCGGATGCCTTGCAAACGGTTTTCTCTAGGGATGGATGACCAGAAGCTGATGACGCGGCCGGGCGAGTATGGCAGTTCTCTCGTTTCGACCCGCAGGGACAGGGCCTGATAAGACATATCGATGAGAACATCGCGAGAGCTCAAGGAAACTACCAGTCGATTCGCCGTGTGGAGCGGTAGCGTCGCCTTGTTCAGCGCCGCCTTGATCCTGTCGTCGCTGTTTCTTCACCGTCTGTTCTCGATACCAACGCCCGTGGCGCTCAACCTGTTGAAGCTGTCGATTCTCAGCGGTCTGCTCGCGATCGCCTTGGGCGTCTTGGCGATGGTGGACATCTGGCGCAACGGCTCGCGCGGAATCTCTCGCGTATTTTTGGGCGGGCTCATCTCACTGACCGTCGTCGCCTGGCCATTACTCTTGCTGCCCAGAATCAATTCTGTTCCGGAAATCAACGACGTCACCACGGACACGCGCGCACCGCCTCCATTCGATGCCCTCGCCGCCCGCCGCCCGCCCGGCGCCAATTTGCCCGACTACCCCGGCGAGGTTTTCGCGCACCAGCAGCACCAGGCCTTCCCCGACTTGAAGCCATTGCTGATCAACCGTTCGGTCGCCGAAGCTTATGAAGTCTCGGTCGACGCAATAAGGCGTCTCGGGATGAATATTGTCAGCTCCAACGCGCCCGGCGAAGAGTTCCCGGCCGAAGGCCTCATCGAGGCTTACGACCGCACATTGATCTGGGGCTTTTACGATGATGTCGCCGTTCGCGTCAGCGGCAACCAGGTCACCGCGCAAATCGACGTCC
>JAUWFF010000027.1 GCA_030607105.1 Filomicrobium sp. | reverse complement strand
GCCGGCCGCGACCGCAATCCTGGCGGCGGTTTCAAGTGAGGCCATGGGACGGGCGGCAAGTTGATAGTGAGACCGCGACAGAGATTCGCTGCCGGGAGAGGGCGTCTCATTGGCTGGATCCTGAAGGGCTTTGGCGATCTCCGCAGGTGGCGTGATCTGGTAGTGCGCAAGGATGGCGCAGGCATCGGCAAGCGTCGTCGGATCGCCCACCGTTGGACCGGACCCGATGGCGTCAGGTGAATCATGCGGGACATCCGAAATGGCCAGCGTCAAAAGCTGCTTGCCGCTTGCTGCGGCGGCCAGCCTACCGCCCTTGATCCGCGAGAGGTGCTTGCGAACGCAGTTGATTTCGGAAATCCGCGCGCCGGACTTTAATAGGTCACGGGTCAACGCCTGTTTCATGTCAAAGGTGACGCCGTTGACAGGGGCCGTCCAGAGCGCCGAAGCGCCACCGGACAGCAGGCACAGCACAAGATCATCTGGTCCGGCAGAGGCGGCCAGTTCAAGCGCCCGACGGGCGCTGGAGATCGAGTTTGCATCGGGGACGGGATGGCCGGCCTCAATCACCTCGATCAACTCTGTGGGCAGCCCGAATCCGTGACGCGTGGTCACGAAGCCTGACACACTGCCGCCTTCGCCGCGCGCAATGTAGTGCTTCTCTGTGGCCTGAGCCATGGCTGCGGCAGCTTTGCCGGCACCCACGATAATGATGCGCCCGCCAGTAGGTACATCGGGTAAATTCGGGGGAACACATGTCGCTGGATGGGCGGCCAAGACTGCTGCCTGAAAAAGCTCTAGAAGCCTGGCTTGAGCATCTGCGAATGCCGTTGTCATTGGCGCCTCGTACTTTGGTCGGAACTGTTTCAAGACTGGTCTGCGTCGAATAGTGTGGCGCGTCAAGCCGTTGTAGATACCCGACTAACAATGGCACTAGCTTCGCTACATCTGTGCACTTATGTACTGAGGGGTCTGTGAGCGGCGCCTCAATGGCTGCCGCAGGGCAGCCGATTGACCAACAAAGCCCTCCTGGAGGCCTTGCATGAACGACAACTCGCTCCCCGACATCAATGCGGCAACGCGTACCGAGCTTGAAGCGGCCGCTTTCCGTCGCCTGCTTCAGCATCTGCGCTCTCGCACCGATGTTCAGAACATCGACATGATGAACCTCACGGGCTTCTGCCGGAACTGCCTGTCCAACTGGTACCGCGAGGCGGCTAAAGAAAAGGGGCTGACGCTCAGCAAGGATCAGTCGCGGGAGATCATTTACGGCGAGCCTTATGCTGAGTGGCTTGACAAATACCAGAGGGAAGCGAGCGCCGAGCAGCTCGCCAGTTTCGAGGAAAACCGGCCCAAGGATCACTGAAGTTTGAGGGTCGACGGGGCGGCTGCCATAACTGACAAGTCCTTCGCAATACCGATCTTGGCTTGGGTGAAAAATAAAAATCTGGAAGAACCCCGAAGGCGTCTTGAAGCTCCGGCTCGTAACAGCTAGCGTCCCGCCACCATGCGCTGGGGAGAGGGCAATTATGTTTCCGGCGCTTCGGCCGGGCCGTCCATACCGAACGGTCCGGCCACGTCCGCCGTCTTGCGTTACCGGGCATCGTTGAAATCATCAGTGGAGCGGAGGCGGCCATGAGCACTCTGCAGGCTTCGACGCAGGCGCAACTGCGGCAGTTCATCGAGCAAATCGAGCGGCTGGAAGAAGAAAAGAAGGCGATTGCCTCCGACATCCGGGACAAGTTTGCCGAAGCCAAGGCGCTCGGGTTCGATGTCAAAGCGATGCGCAAGATAATCCAGCTGCGCAAGAAGTCCGCCGTGGAGCGCCAGGAAGAAGAGGGCGTGCTTGAAGTCTACATGCACGCGCTCGGCATGCTCAACGAGCTGGTGGATGATGACGCGGCCGGGACCTATGTCGAGGCGGCGGAGTAGGCACAGCGGACGCGCCCAAAGCTCACAGGCGAACCAACGCAATCCATCGGGTTTTCGATGAGATGGCGGCGCGGAGGTGCTCCCCAAAGGCTGCTCGTTTGTGCACCGCCGGCTGCCTTTTCCTAATTCCTGAGAGATTGCCCCTTTTCAAAGGTCGGCGCTTGTGAATGCAAGCAGTCTTTGAACTTGTGAATGCGGCAACATCGAACCCGGGGACGAGCCCCGAGATGACAAATCACATTGAGCAACCAGCCGCACCTAACCGACCTTGTCCATGCCTTCTAGTTCGTCGATCATGCCTTCGATGACCTTTAGGCCTTTGTTCCAGAATTCGGGATCGCGGGCGTCGAGGCCGAAGGGGGCGAGCATTTCGGAATGGTGCTTGGAACCGCCGGCCTTCAGCATGTCGAAATATTTCTCAACGAAGCCGGGATGGGCTTCCTGGTAGAGGCCGTAGAGCGAATTCACCAGGCAATCGCCGAAGGCATAGGCGTAGACATAGAACGGCGAATGGATGAAGTGCGGGACGTAGGTCCAGAAGACTTCATAGCCATCGTGGAACTCAATTGCCGGACCTAGGCTTTCGGCCTGGATCTCTATCCAGATCTCATTCAACTGATCTGATGTTAGCTCTCCCTGGCGGCGGGTCTCATGGACCTTGCGTTCGAAGCTGTAAAAGGCGATCTGGCGAACGACAGTGTTGAGCATGTCCTCGGTCTTACCGGCGAGCAGCGCCTTCTTTTCCTTTGCGTCGGTGGTTTCGGCCAGCAGTTTGCGGAAGGTCAGCATCTCACCGAAGACGCTTGCTGTCTCGGCCAATGTCAGCGGGGTCGGGGCAAGAAGCGCGCCCTGGTCGCGAGCAAGCCACTGGTGGACGCCGTGGCCCAGTTCATGGGCGAGCGTCATCACATCCCGCGGCTTACCGAGGTAGTTCATCAGCACATAGGGATGCGCTGACGGCACAGTGGCCGCCGAAAAGGCACCAGGCGACTTGCCCGGCCGGACACCGGCATCAATCCAGCGGTTATCGAAGAATTTTTCGGCAATGCCGGCCATTTCGGGCGCGAAGCCGCCATAAGCGGTCAGCACCATTTCGCGTGCCTGCGGCCAGTTGATGATGCGCTCCGGCTTGTCAGGCAATGGGGCGTTGCGATCCCAATGGGCGAGCTTGTCCATGCCAAGCCACCGCGCCTTCAGCTTGTAGTAGCGATGGGATAGACGCGGGTAGGCGGCGCGGACCGACTGAACCAGCGCATCGACGACGGGGGCCTCGACACGGTTAGCCAGGTGGCGGCTGTCGGCGACGTCCTTAAAGCCGCGCCAGCGGTCAGAGATTTCCTTGTCCTTGGCTAGCGTGTTGGTGATTAGCGTGAAGAGCCGCAGGTTATCCTTGAAAACCTTGGCGAGCGCTTCGGCGCCAGCCTGACGTTTTTTGCCATCCTGCTCGGACATCAGGTTGAGGGTGGCTTCCAGGCCGAGCGGTTCAGCTGCTCCGTCGACGTCGAACTTCAAGGACGACATTGTCTCATTGAAGAGCCGATTGAGGGAGCCGGCACCGGTCTGCGACTTCTCCGTGAAGAGCCGCTCGATCTCTTCGGATAATTGGTAGGGCTTTTCCTTGCGCAGGTCCTCAAACCAGGGCCGGTAGCGGCTTAACTCGGGGTGCTCAAGGGCGGCTTCCAGGACAGCCTCATCGATCTGGTTCAGCTCGAGCTCCAGGAACAGAAGGTCCGTCCACATGGCGGTGAGCTTTTCATTGACGTCACCGTAGAACTTGGCCCGCTCAGGGTCGGCCTGATTGGCGGCATAGCGGAGGCCGGCATAGGAGCCCAGGCGTCCAAGCCGGTCTGCGAGGGCCTCATAGGTCTTTACGACCTTAGCCAGCCCGGCGCCGCTCTTGGCGGTGTCCGACAACTTGCCCTGATAGGTCTCCTTAAGGCGCTTGGCTTCGGCGGCTCCCTCTTCAAGGTCGCGCCTCACTTCCTCCGAATCCGGTGCAGAGTAGAGGTCCGCCAGGTTCCATTCGGGAAGATCTCCGAGCTCGTTGGATGGGGCTTTGGCCGCTGCGTCCGCGGCGGGCGCTTGCAATCTGGAAACCTGAAATGAGGAAAGCCCGCGCTGCGTGTGCGTCATGAAAAACTCCGTTGGCGGTGTGATCAACTGGCCGGACGGGCGGCATTCGATCCTATGTGAAGTTGCTTTGGTCTGACATCAAGTACCGTCTTGGGCCAGGTGTCCTAACGTTGGGTCTTCTGGGAACGAGTTGTTTACCCTTGTCGGGCACTCTTTGTCCCAAGTTGAGTTGCTGCGCAACGGATGTCCGGTCTCCGGCCGGGGAGTGATGCTTCTTTAAGCATAACGATTTCCGTTTTGACGGCATGTGTCCGTTTCGAGTCTGAGTACGAGTACCCCAATGGCCAAACGCGTTCTTATTGTTGATGATGACCCTGCCCAGCGCCGCATCCTCGAAGAGGTGATCAAGCGTTTCGGCTACGAAACCAAGTCCGCTGGTTCGGGCGAACAAGCGCTGAGCATTCTGCAAAGCGACGGCCCGTCTATTTCCCTTGTTCTTCTTGACCTTGTCATGCCGGGCGTCGGCGGCATGGAAGTCCTTTCCACGCTCAACGAGATGGACGATGCTCCGCCGGTCATCGTGCAGACTGCGCACGGCTCAGTTGACTCGGCCATCGGTGCGATGCGTGAAGGCGCGACCGATTTCGTCATTAAGCCGGTCAGCCCAGAGCGACTGGAAGTTACCATCAAAAGCGCCCTGCGCATTGAAGAACTCTCTGGTGAAATCAAGCGCATCAAGAAGAAAGCCGAAGGCAAGCTGACCTTCGACGATCTGATCTTGCGCGGAGCCGCCATGCTGCGCGTTGTCGAGCTTGGCCGGCGCACCGCGGCTTCCAACATCCCGGTTCTCATCGAAGGTGAATCCGGCGTCGGCAAAGAGCTCATCGCGCGCGCCATTCAAGGCGAGTCGGAGCGTGCGGGCCGCCCCTTCGTTACGGTCAATTGTGGTGCGATCCCCGAGAACCTCGTCGAGTCGATCCTGTTCGGTCACGAAAAGGGGTCGTTTACCGGCGCAGTTGATAAGCGCGTCGGCAAGTTCCAAGAGGCTGACGGCGGCACCTTGTTCCTCGACGAAATCGGTGAGCTTCCCCTTGATATTCAGGTCAAACTCTTGCGGGCACTGCAAGAAGGCGAAGTCGACCCAGTCGGTTCCAAAAAACCGACGAAGGTCGACTTCCGCCTGATCTCAGCAACGAACCGCGACATGATCTCACTTGTCAAAGAGGGCAAGTTCCGCGAGGACCTCTATTATCGGCTCAACGTGTTCCCGATCTGGGTGCCGCCGCTACGCGAGCGCATCGAAGACGTGCCCGATTTGGCCAAGCACTTCCTGGCCCGGTTCGCTGCCGAGGAGGGCAAGCGCGTATTGAGCCTGTCCCAGGACGCAACCCGAATGTTGATGGCCTACTCCTGGACCGGAAACGTGCGACAGCTTGAAAACGCCGTGTTTCGCGCTGTCGTTTTGGCCGATGGACCGGAGCTCACCGTCAACGAGTTCCCGCAGATCGCTGCGAACGTCGAAGGCTTCGAGGCCGAGCTTCCGCCGGCGCCCGCAAACTTGCAAAAGCGGCCAGCCTATACTGGCCCGGCACTGCTCGGCGCTGAAGCCACGGTTCCCCGCACGGTTGAGGTGAAATCCGGCGGCTCACTCGGCATTCCGGCCATTGACGGGGAAGGCGACATTCGCCCCCTCGATGAAATCGAAGCCGACATGATCCGTCTGGCTCTGGGGCGCTATCGTGGGCACATGACCGAAGTGGCGCGCCGCCTGAAGATAGGCCGCTCGACCCTCTACCGCAAAATGCAGGAGTACGGCCTCGAGCCGCGCCCACACTAAACACTACTGGTCCCCCGGCCGCAGGAAGCCCTTCTCCTTCGGCCCCCCAAGAAGAACCTGGTGTACCCGCGCCGGGTTCTTCTCGCGTCCGCTTACCGGTGTTCAGGCGATTTTGTCCCATCACGATCGGGATAACTCGTGAGTAAGCATGTATTTTCGCCACACCCTTGGGGAACAAAGATTTTCTGCAGATCTTAAGGGCGGTGCGCGCCTTTCAAACAAAGGCTCGCTTAACTAAATTTACGCTGGCGATTCTTGGAGGTGGCCATGCGCGGAATTCTCGTTGGTCTCGGCTTTGCCGTGATCTTACCCTTCGGACAAGCTTCCGCGATTGAACCGGACGCTCCGGAACGACTGATTACGGCTGAAGAAGCCGTGGGCATTCAGGCCCGACGGCTCATTGAGGAGCGCAGTGGACCTGCAGCACGTGCCGATAAGGCTAGTCTGTCCGCCCTCACTAGCTTTTATGCAAGCCGCGAAAGCCGTCCGATTTGGATTGCGCAAGGCAAACTGGGCCTGAGATCGAAGGCCACTATAGACGAAATCCAGCGGGCGGATGACTGGGGCCTCAGGGCCTCGGCATTCAGGCTGAGACAAACCAATCTGACAAGTAATCCTTCTCGGCAGGAACTCGCCGCCGCCGAGATCGCGCTGTCCCTTGCCGTCTTGAAATACGCCCATCACGCGCGTGGCGGGCGGATCATCGAACCCTCTAGGCAGCTTACCACATACATTGACCGCAAACCGCAGCTGCTTCCTCCCTCCGTTGTTCTTACCGAGATCGTGGAGGCGGAGGACGCAGGAGCCTATCTGCGTGAGCTTCATCCGCAACACCCTCAGTTCCTGGCCCTGCGCAAGGCTCTGTTGAAACAACGCGGCGTGAGCGAGGAAAACGGCATCCGGCAAGTGCGCCTGCCCGCCTACGGACCGCAGCTCAGCCTGGGCAAGCGGCATCCGGACGTCGCCATCCTGAGACATCTTCTTGATGCTCCCGTCGAAGCTGGCAGGGAAGGTGCCGCTTCTGATCCGAAAGTCTTTGACGTCACAGTCGACGAGGCGGTGAGGGCGTTCCAAAGAGAGAATGGCCTCTACGTCGACGGTATCGTCGGCCGCAACACGCGGTCGATTTTTGGCGGCGGTGAGCCAGCGACCGTTTCGGAGCAGATGCTGCTTGCAAACATGGAGCAGTGGCGCTGGATGCCCCGTGACCTCGGTGAATTCTATGTCACCGCGAACATTCCTGAGTACCAGGTACGGGTCGTCAACAACGACCGGGTGGTCCATTCGGAACGCATGATCGTCGGCAAAACCGACAAGCAGACCCCGGTCTTCTCCGATATTATGGAGACCGTTGTCTTCCATCCTTTCTGGGGTGTGCCGAACTCGATCAAGGTCAATGAGATCCTGCCCAGCCTGGCGCGCGGCGGTCGGGTCTTACAACGCCATAATCTGCGCCTGCAGTACCGCGGCCGCCCTGTTCACCCCGACTCTATCGATTGGAGCCGGACGGACATTAGAAAATTCCACGTCTACCAGCCGCCGGGTGGCAGCAACGTGTTGGGCGAAGTGAAGTTCCTATTCCCCAACAAGCATCAGGTGTACATGCATGATACGCCCGAGAAGCACTTGTTCAAGCAGAACGAGCGAACATTCTCGCACGGTTGTATGCGGATTCGGAACCCGCTAAGGCTGGCCAAGGCGGTGCTCCAACACGACCGGGGCTGGACGATGGACCAGGTCAATAGAACCGTCGACGCAGGCCCGGAGAACAACAACATCACCCTCAACAACAAGGTGCCGGTGCACGTCACTTACTTCACTGCGGTCGCCGATGAGGACGGTAACGTGCAGGCGTTGCGGGATATCTACGGCCATGAGAAGCGTATTCGCCTTGCGCTTGCCGGTCGCTGGAACGAAATCCGCAAAGGCCGCGATCACCTTGCACCTGTCAAACCACGCAGAATCGTCCGGCCTCAATATAACGACCCGATCTCGGATCTGTTCAAGCAGGCCTTCGGATTCTAGGCCGTTCTCTTCCTAGTGCTCCGCCCTGGCAGTGCCGCACACCCCTGCAACTGGATGCGCGACAGCTTAACGCAGTTGGCTGCCATGCTAGCGCCCCATACCGCGTGCAGACTGTAAATCTCACCGGTCCTTAAGGAATTTTGTTTACCCTATGGATTGGTGGAAGGGGTGACAACGTCGGGCCGGATGGGACCGGAGCGGCGGATTGTCTGTATTGATCGGAACGGGGCGGATAATTGCGCAACGGTTTGAGAAACTCAGCCGCCGGCTGCCCGGGCATTTTCGTTCTCGGGCTCTTCTTGTCGATTGGACTGGGAACGACGTCCTGCTTCGCTGGTTCTGACCGCGACAGGCGCATTGCGCTTTACAACATTCACACCAAGGAAACCCTCGACATCGTCTACATGCGCAACGGCAAGCGATTGCCGGAGGCGATGAAAAAGATCAACTGGATCGCTCGCGACTGGCGGCAGAATGAAGCCACCACGATGGACCCGAAGCTGATTGATCTGATTTGGGAGATCCGCCGGGAATTGGGAACACGTGAACCTACCCACATCATTTCCGGATACCGCTCCTCGAAGACAAACAAAATGCTGCGCAAGACGCGGGGTGGTCAGGCGAAGAAGAGCCGCCACATTCTCGGCAAGGCCATGGACATACACTTTCCGGATGT
>JAUWFF010000089.1 GCA_030607105.1 Filomicrobium sp. | reverse complement strand
GTCGCGTTTCCAGTGTTTGAGGCGCGCCCTGTGATCGAAATCCCTGACCTGCGCGGCGATGCGGATGGGCAGGTCTTGGAACTGTGGGTCTTCAAGTGGAGCAATTCCGCATTTGCTTTGTTTTATGTTGGACCAAAATGTTTGGACGTCTTGGCCGATCGCGGTCACGGCTCCCATTCCCGTAACTACGACGCGGGAAACTTTACTCGTGCAGTCCATGAAATTCTTGTCCGTTGAGTATACTGTTTTCTATAGTGAAACACTCTTTTGCGCCAGGATATTTCAATTGAGTAAACAATCCTAGAACAGGCTGGCGCTTAACACGGGGTGACAAGAGAAACTCACGCGTTTTGCCGCCGTTTTATTAAAGTGGGCCATCTTCACACGATCACCAGACAAAAATGTGTGAAAATGTGCGTCATGATAAATGCAGAGGCCAATTAGAACCAGGGCGAGAACAAGAACGGGAGCCTGTGCTAGGCTCCCGTCTAGATGGTCCAGGTTGCAGAGTGCGATCCGGCTAGTTTTTCAGGCGTGTCTCCAAGCCCGCGAGCTCCGCCTTACAGGGCGTCGAGACCATATCCTTTTTCTCGATCAAGCACTGGGCTATACGGCCCTCGCCGGGCTGCACGCTTGCGCAGTTCTTCTCGATGTCGTTTTCGCAGACGTCGGCTGCGCGCCACAGATTGCTGAGGCCGAGTTCAATGCCGTCGACGAACTCGAAAATGGAGGAGAAGCAGGTGTCGCTGATTTTGTCCTCGTGAGCCATCATGCAAAGTGCAAGGCGGCCTTCGCCCGGCGTGACCTGACTGCAGTAGGAGTTGAGTTCCTTTTCACAATCCTTCAGCACCTTCTTAACCGAGCGTTCGGCTTTGTCCTTGGCGAGCCTCGCGACGTCCGATTGAGCGGCGGCCGGTCCCACCAAATTGGTTGCCGCAGCAAGGCCCAAGCAGATCGAGGTGAGTAACGAAAGACGACGAAACATACTTTTGTCTCCTTACAAGTTAAGCAATGCGGTGGTTGATCCATGGCGTCGCGTCTCGACAGACAAGGTCCCGGCGACGGACCAGAAAGAGTCAAGAAATCTATTGCTTCAAACTGAAACTACAGCGGGGGAAGTTTGGCCAATCCTGCCCGGCATTCGTCGGTGAGTGTTGCGCGGTTCTTCCTGATGCAGTCGTAAATGCGACCGCCGCCGGGGCGCAGTTGCGAACAGTACTGCAGGATGTCGCTGCTGCACGTTTTGGCCATCGCTTGAAGGTGCTTGAGACGGTTGTTGAGGGTCCCCGATCCCAAATAGGCGGTGAGGCGACAGCGTGGCGATATGCGGTCCTCATGTGCGATGAGGCAAGCGACGACGCGGCTGTTGCCCGGAGTAACTTTTGAGCAGTAAGTTTGGATTTCCTTTGAACAATCATTCACTAGGGTTGCCGCGCCGCCCGCATTAGCACTAGTGGGTGCCGACATGGCAAGGCCCAACACCAAGGCGCAAATAGTGCACAATAAAGGGTTGTTTCGCGATTGAAGTGTAATGGCCATGGGAGATTGCTCCAAGGGTTTTGGTGCGGCGGAAATTTTTATCCGACGGCATTTTTGGGTTTTGGAAACTATTTTTTCGAGGAGGCGGCGCTAATGTGTGATGGTTTGTGACCGCTTTGTGGGATAGCTGAAAGTCAGTTTGAAGCTTCTATTTGACGGCATTTGGCCCTCGCCGCAGTTCAATGGCGCGGACATTGCTGGCAAGCGATCTTGATTGTCAAGCCGTCAGCTGGTTTTCGGTAGTGCAGAAGTCTCACCTTTATCGGCATCACGATCCCCTTCTACCTTGGACAGCCAGGCGGCGGCTTTGCGCGATTGCTCGGAGCCTTCAAACGCGGCGCTGCGCTTGAAGCCTTCTGTCGAGGCGACAGCTTCAGCGATCAACCAGCGAAATTGCGGAATTTCGAAGTAGGAGCTGTAAATGAGTTCCCGCCACGTCAGATACGAAAGAACATTTTGCTGCCTGTTCTCCGTACCATCTGAGAAGGCCAATTCGCCGATGGCGTTACGGAATTTACCCAGGGACTGGGTCGGGATTTCGTTAGAGTAGTTGGTAATGTGACTGCCCAGTTCCGCCAGCAGGACGGGAAATGCCTGCTTGATCCAAAACGGCCGCGGTTGTGCTGTGACTGCGACCTAAGCCTATGTGTCGTTGCCAAGTGCACTGCGTTTGATTTTAAGCCATGTCAGCTCGTCGAGCGAGCGGCTGAGAAGACGACTTAGGAGGCCGGTGACTGCCTGCACGACAAGGACCAGCAGGACGGCGATCATGCCGAAGATGACGGGCACCAGTATCACAGGGAGGACGAGACGAGTCAGCAGGCCGGAGCGACTCTGCCAGAGTTCGTTGCCGAGAAACAGACTCGCTGCTTCGTCAGTTACGATTTGAAACAGAAGCTTGCTGTTGAGTGCAATGTTCCTTCCCTGGCCGCACAAGCTGTTGTTTGCGCAAGGCTGGCCGTCTTTTTCCAGAAAACGCCTCTTGAAGCGCATGGCGCGTACGACGGGTACAAGATTCTGGTTTTTCGCATGGAGCTTGTTGCGCGCAGCTTTCACTTCCGATCTCAGCTGCTTCAACCTTTTTGGCGTCGAGCCTGGCGACCAGGTCGTCACCTGCATCCTCAAGCTTTTCCTGGGCCCGCTCTAAAGAGCGTCGTAGCGAGCGCACGTCCTGCCGGGAGGTCGTGACCTTGCCGCCGTACGGCTCGTACTGGGAGAGCTGGTAGACGCCGTCGCGAAGGTAGTTGGCAACACCGGTCATCAAGCTCGGAGAAGTGACCAGAAGAATATAAAGGACCGGCAGGAGGAAGACGGATAGCAGGCTGAACAGAGGAACCGCGAAGTTGCTATGGAAGATGCGCACGCGGATGCCACCGATTGAGCTCAACCCGGATATGGCTTCGTCGTCCTTGTGCCAAAGCCCAAGCCAGCGAGTGGTGAAGGCGCCTTCGGCGCGAGCGATATTCCTCGGGCTGTAAAAATAGAGTTTGCGGATATCCAGGTACTTGAACACCGCCCAAAACAGAACGAATGGGACGCTCATCATGACGGCGTAGAGGCTAAGGCGGTAAATCCAGTTCGGCCGGGAGAACTTCTCGAATTCGGTCACCGCTTCGCCGGAGATATAGAAACTGAACATCAATAGCAGCGTCAAGGAGGCGACAAACATTGCCTTTTGAAACACGGTCAGGCGCAAGAACAATGTGGTTTTCTTGCGCAGGCTGACAAATGGCGCGCCTACGGTGATCCATTGCTGGAGGCCGTTGACGTTGTTGCCGCGCGCCGAGGCTTCCATAAGAGCCGAAGAAATGACCGAGCCCCCATGACTGTGGCCGATCACGCAGTAGTGCTCGCCCTCCTTGTCCAGCTCTTTCATATGCATTGAGCAATGCGCTGCCGGCCTTGCGGCGGGCCCGGACGGAGTTGTCACCGCTCCATATGAAGCGGACGAGGCGAACCGGCCCGTCCGTGCTTTCGACGTACTTTGTGAGGTCGGCCTCCGTCGGGCTACCACGCTGCCACCATTGCGGATCGACGCCGGACGCGCCAACTTCCGATAGTGCGTCGTCCAAATGGGCAAACGTGCCGAGCACCGTGATGATCATTGACATACGTGGTCCCCTGCCGCCCCTGTCTCTACAGCATACTGGTGAGGATACTTTGTTTCAGAATTTTGGTGGGCTAATGGACCATACCGCAACTTATTCTGCATGCCTCGTGAGCGGAACGAAGCGGACGGGAATGACGTCACGCTTCCGGGTCGTGCCATCGGCGAGTTTTTCGACGACGACCAGTTCCTGATCGAAGTCGCCAACGGGGATGACCAGCCGGCCGCCGGTTTTTAGTTGTTCTACAAGCGCTTTGGGGATGTGATCGGGAGCGGCGGTGACGACGATTGCGTCGTAGGGGGCGTGTTCGGGCCAGCCCGCATGGCCGTCACCGATGCGCGTATGAACGTTCTCGTAGCCAAGTTCGCGCAGCTTTTTGGCGGCCTGCAGCCCTAAGGGTTCGACGATCTCGACCGAGTAGACTTCGCCGGCCAGAAGCCCCAGGACGGCGGCCTGATAGCCTGATCCCGTGCCAACTTCCAGGACCTTTCCGGATTTATCGACGACGGCAAGCGCACTCATCAAGGCGACGATGAGCGGCTGGGAAATCGTCTGGGCGTGGCCGATCGGCAGAGGACGGTTGCGGTAGGCCATCTTTGCGAGATGAGCTGGCACAAAGGCATGCCGAGGTACCTTGGCGATCGCCTCCAATACCGCATCGGTCGGAGCGGACAACTCTGACTGAGCGCGCAGTTCAACGAGCTGCGACTTGATCATTCTGACCAGCGCCGTCCGGTCTTCGCGATAGGGATCGTCGTCTTGGGCCATGGTAACCATCGTTGTTCCCATCGCCAACGCCCTCGTCATCATCAACGTGAATGAGAAAAAAGACAACCTGGCTTTGGGTGTCGCATCCTCTGGCTTCAGGCCGCGCGTTTGCCTACGATGAGATCCCAGGCGATATTGATTTGCTTGGTGCGCTCCTCGCGTATGACTTTGTCGGCGTCATCCTTGGCGTGGTCGGGGTGCCAGCCCATACGAAGGGCATCGACGGTGCGCTTCAAGGAGGTCTCTGAAGCGTTGGGGTTAACACCCAGGACCTCATAAGCCTCGGCGCGTGTCTTAGGAATAATGGCCCGGTCGTCGCGCCCATTCTTGAGGCTGGCGGCGGCGCTGTCGGCGATTCGGCCTATGCGCTCCAGATCCCGTACCGCGGAGCGCAGGCTCGATGCAAGACGCGCTGTTCTGGTATCCTCGCCCGGACTACCGCGCAACGCTTCAAGCCGTTGCCGCACGACTTTGAGTTCAGCGATCAAGGTATCGCGCAATGCCGAGACCGGTCCGAGGGACCGCACAGCGATCTCTGCCTTTTGGTAGAGCGCTTCGGCAGAGCGGGCGCCGTTGGCGATACTGGCATTACGCCATTGCAGGGGTCTGTCGGCAGTGAAGTTGCGCCATTTCCAGCCAAACCAGCGGGCCTGGGACTTGGCTGCAAGGCCGGACAAAAAGCTCGGGACAAAGGCAAACAAAGCTACGGCCTTGGAGAAGATCGGGCCGAAAATGCGAGTAGCTATCGGATGTGTTGTTTGCTGCGATGGGCCGGAGGATACGGCCAGCCTATAACGTTGGCGCACAAGCCAGCCGAAGGCACCAAGCAGACTGGTCGCGATAAGTCCGCCAAAAAGTGCCAGCAGGCTGTAGCCGCCGCCCTTCGCAGCAGCACCGAGTTGGTTTGTGGGATCTGCATGTTGGACAACCGGCAGCCAAGGATCCAGGGCGGATCGGTTATCGAGGAGCGCTGGAACCGAACTTGCTTGGGGGATAGGCTCAACAACAATGGCGTTTTCGATGGCTGCTGCAGCTTTGCTTTGTTTGTCGCCTCCTGTTGCGCCGGTCACACTCACCGAGGCTGGTTCGCCGACGGTTTTCTTCGGTTCAGCCGGTTTGGTTGGTGCTTCAGGCTTGATAGCCAGTCGTGCGCCGATTTCGCCAATGGGGGCGTAACCTGGTGGCAATACAAACTGGGCCACTCGCTTTCTGTTTGAATTGGCGCGGTTTTTTAGCAGGAGATTGAGGCGTCCATCTTCGATCCACGAGCGGCCAACCGCCTCGCTACGAACCTGAGCTGCGACCTTCCACCAAGGCACCGATTTGCCTTCGCAACGCAGATTGAAGCTGTGAACCATCATGGTCCGGCAATCACGTCTGGCGGCGTCGCGGCAGGCGGTGTAGCTGCGCTGCTGGCGTGGTCCGACGATCTCGTGGTGATTCGGTGCGGTACTCGTCAGCTTGGGCTGGCCTTTGTCCAGCTGGCAGGCGAACGGCATGACAACTGAGTTGCCGGCTGAGACTGAGCTCGGTGAGCCGACGGTCGTGGCTGTCAGGGCCAATAGAGCCACCAGGAATTTACCTATTAATTTACGCACCATTCCCCCACAGACAGGCGCGCTTAAGCACCGTGTGTCGTCTCTTTCACAACAT
>JAUWFF010000059.1 GCA_030607105.1 Filomicrobium sp. | reverse complement strand
ACCCGCGCAAATGCAAGTCCTGTCAGCCCTCGTAGATATCAATCCAGACTACGTCAAACAGGGCGTTCTCGAGTGGCTCGGCAAATTTGCCGCCGCCGGGCTGACGTCGGTCCACGATTACGGCATCCAGGGCCTGTCCATGGACGAGGGCTTCCAGATGTTCAAGGACATCGAAAAGGCCGGCAAGCTGCCAATCCGCCTTCTCGGTGTCTATTACTGGAATGATCCTGAGATTGATCCTGTTCCATTTGTTCAAGAGCTTTCAAAGACAGTTGACACTCCGCTCATCAAAGCCAACCGGCTTAAGGTCAACATGGATGGTGGCGACGATTCACACAACGCCTTGTACGTGGAGCCCTACACTGACAAGCCCGACCTCGTGGTTAATCCGATCATCACGTATAAGGCTCTCAACGATGCGATTAAACGGGCAGACGCACTTGGGATCGATGCTGTCTGCCATTGCTTCGGCGACCTAGCCACGCGCAAATTCTTGGATGCTGTCGAAGGCGCCATAAAGTCGAACCCCGAGCGTGACCGCCGGAATGTCGTCAGTCACGGCACCCTCGTTCATCCTGATGATTACGCACGCTTTAAAGAACTTGGCGTTACGTACGATTCAACCGGAAGCTGGATGTCGCGCGACCCGTTAATAAGATCGGTTTCAACGCAGCGGCTCGGCAAAGAGAGAGTCAACATGATGTACCCTATGAAGGCGATTGCTGATACAGATGCCAACGTCTCGTTTGGCTCTGACTGGCCGGTATCAGGTTACATTTCCGAGTACCGGCCGCTGGCTGCGATCCAACGTGGTATGTTGCGCCAGATCGATCCAAAGCAACCGCCTCTCGGGGGTAACAAGGCTCAGTTGCCGCTGGCGCTCGCCTTGAAGGCGCACACCCTTGGCGCCGCCTACGGCATGGCCATGGAAAAGAAAATCGGTTCGATCGAAAGCGACAAGATGGCTGACCTCGTCGTGCTCGAGAAGAACCTGTTCGACGTCAAGCCTGAAGAAGTCGCCGACACTGAGGTGGTCTATACCATGATGAACGGAAAACTCACCTACGATGCGACGGCGAAACCCCTGGCCAATTAGCCTTGACGGCTGGGTGTCGGGCGTCCGCAACCGCCCGGCCTGGCCCGTGCAAAATCCGAGGTGCACCATGCAGTCTAACAAAACCAGAGCCCTCCAACTCGGCGTCGCAGTCGCAACCGTCATTGCTGCAACCAGCGCCAGCCTAGCGTGTGGCAACGCAATGCTCTATCCGCTCCTGTTCCGCGCCTACCCGCAAACAAAGGTCGTCTTCGACGCTGAAATGGATGCACGGCGTCAAGGGCGGTTGTCGGTGCCTGCCTGGTCCCGCGACCTTGGCCCCACCTATCACCAATGGTCGCTGGCCCGCGCGGAAAAAGCGGTCAAAGAACTCGGCGCACGTCTGCATCAGACAACAATTGCAAAGCAAACCGAAGGCGTTTCATCAATCAAGGTGCTCCTCACCAACGAGATCTACACTGCACACATTGAGCCCCGCGCCAACAAGGCCGAACTCGCACCGCTGAAGACGGGGAACAGTCGACGTCGCGCCGACTTCTATACTTCGGCCAATGTCATCCGCGCACTGCTCGACGGCCAAATCAGCTGGCAGGATGCCGTCGATAAAAAGCTCGTAGTCCTTGCCGACAGCTCCGATGCGACGGCCCAAAACCTGGCGAAACTCCTCGCATCCTCCTTCTCTGAGAAGACGGCCAAGACTGTGGAATTCTAAACCCACTACCGCGGTCTTTCCGTCAGGATGATTTCCGTTCGCACATCGCCGTGAATATTCACACATCCTCGCGGAATCCGTCATTGAAGCGATCCGCGTCGCTTGCAAGCATTACATTATCCGGATTGAGATAACCGACGACTGTATGACGCTGGCCGAATTTCAGAACCGCCAGACCGACTACATTGACATTGAGACCGGCAACCGACGCGGTCGGCGCCTGACGCACTGCCATGAACTTTTCAGCGGAGGCACTCTCCCCGGCAATCCTCAGAGAGCAGACCGAAACGCACGAATGACTTTGAGGATCAAGGCTGACTGGATAAAAAAAATAATTGCAGCGCGAACGGCAGCCGAACATCACATGCTACGATCGCGCTAAACTCAACCGGCCTAACCACAAAAGGGACCAAAATACCGCGGCCGCTCAGACCAAATGCCTCCGGCATTTGTTGAACAAACTACGGTTCGGACAGAATGCCGGGGCCGCATTCTTCTCATTGGCTGATTGGAGCCAGTGCAGGCACTCTCCCACGGACGCACAACGAAGGCAGTTGTTGCGGGCTTGGACATATGCCTCGCCTCTTTCAAGCCGGGTCAATGCAATCTCATCAACATCAAGCGAGTCGATCATATCGCGCAACCGCCGCGCTCTCCGTTCCACGTGGCGAACGATGGGCCCTTCCATTGCATCCTCCTCAAAAAACTCATTGTGCAGCAAAGGCCTTCTAAAGGGCGACCTTGGTTTTTTGTTGCGGCCAACCCGAGCCATTGATGCGCTGACCGAAGTCAGATCAAAAAACGGCGGACGAGGTTTGGCCGCGGCAGCACATTTCGGCTAGTATCATTCAGCCGGCCACCTGCACCACGAGGCCGGACAGCGGGATCGTTAATGACCAGCCGTTCTTTGTCGCATACATCCTGGTTCGCCGTGATTGGCGCTGCACTGCTCTCAGGATTGATACTTTGGGAGACGGCACGCTACGCGCGTAGTGTCGCACTCGACGACATCAGGGTACGCAGCGCCTACACTCTCGATCTGGTTGTCGAAAATCTCAGAGGCGAACTGGCCAAATACAGTTTCCAGCCCCGCTTGCTCGCCAGTTCAACAATCCTGGCCGACGCACTCCGGCGACATCCCGATGAGCCAACTATCGATCGCGCCAACAGCGAGCTTGAGCGGATCAATGAGGTCACCGGTGCCCTCGCGACCTATTTGATGGACAAGGAAGGGCTCACTGTTGCTGCCAGCAACTGGGCCTCCGACAAACCCTTCGTTGGCCGCAATTTCAGCTTTCGGCCTTACTTCAAAGAAGCTATGCAAGGCCGGCTTGGCCGGTTTTCCGCTCTTGGAACGACCTCCGGTGAGCGCGGATACTACTTTGCCCACCCGGTGAGGGACGCCGGCAAAACCATCGGCGCGGTGGTTGTTAAAATGGCCGTTGCCCGGCTGGAAACAGCCTGGCGGGCAAGTGACGACGTGGTCCTCGTTCTTGACGAAGAAGGCATCGTCTTTTTGAGTTCGAAGCCAGAGTGGCGGCTGAACGCAATTGCTCCGCTAACGGTTGCTGCCAGGAAACGCCTCTCCGAAACCCGCCGGTACGCTGGCGAGCCCCACCACCAACTCTCCTTATCGCGCGCACCCGACAGCAATATCATCGAGATCGGCAAGAACGATTTGCCTGGCACGCCGAATACGGCTGGCAAGAGCCACAAATACCTGGCCATCTCAGCTCCCATGAACGAAGCCGGCTGGCGCGTCCTAATCCTGGCGGACGCTTCTGGCGTTGCCTCCCGTGTACAAATTGCCCTTCTGGTCGTCGGCTTCATGCTCGCCAGCGCCTTTCTTGCAAGCCTCAATATCTATCAACGTCGGCGGCGCTTGAACGAACGCCTGGAACTTCAGGAAACCGCCAAGTCGGAGCTGGAAGTGAAAGTCCTTGAGCGCACCAAAGACCTCAGCCGTGCCGTTGCAAGACTGCGCGCCGAGGTAAGCGAACGCCAGCGCGCAGAGGAAGAACTTCGCCAGACCCAGGAGGAATTGATCCAGGCTTCAAAGCTGTCGGCGCTTGGCCGATTATCGGCCGGTCTCAGCCACGAACTCAATCAGCCACTGACCGCCATTCGCAATTATGCAGAAAACGCCCGCATTTTCCTAAGTCGCCAAAACACCGCAACCGCGGATGCAAACCTCGGCAGCATCGTCGAGATGGGCGAGAGGATGGCGCGGATCATTCGCAATCTTCGCACTTACGCACGCAACGAACCGGTCGGCTCGCGCCCGGCCCGGCTTTGTCAAGCCATCCGCAACGCCATCGGGTTGCTCCAACCGGAACTGCGCAAAGCAGATATTGATATGAGTCTGGATTTCAGCGACGAAGAGCTGATGGTGGTTGGCGGCGATGTCCGTTTGCAGCAGGTGTTCGTGAACCTCATCTCCAATGCCATCGACTCCATGACTGGCGCGCCACGCCGTCAACTCCGCGTCAGTGTGGAGCTCCACACCACGGAGGTCGCGATCGCCATCGCCGACACCGGCCCCGGCATAAAGACGGCGGATATCAATCGTGTCTTTGATCCGTTTTTTACAACCAAGGAAGTCGGCGAGGGAACCGGCCTCGGCCTTTCAATCACCTACGGCATCGTCAACCAGTTCGGCGGCCGCATAAGTGCTAACAATAATGATGATGGCGGCGCCACATTCACCCTCACGCTGCAACGCGCCGAATCCAATCGGGAGGCGGCCGAGTGAGTGCAGATGTGATCCTGATTGACGACGAACCTCACCTGCTGGAATCGGGCAAGCAGTCTCTAGAACTCGCCGGTCTTACGGTCGAATGTCATGCGGCAGCCGACGGCGCCTTGATGAACATTACGGCCAGTTCCCCCTGCATCATCGTCAGCGATGTTCGCATGCCTGGCCACAGCGGCCTTGAGCTCATGGCAAGGGCACTCGCCATAGACCCTCAAATCCCGGTCATCCTAATCACCGGTCACGGCGATATACCGATGGCGGTTCAAGCTATCCGCGATGGCGCCTACGACTTCATCGAAAAACCGTTCGCCCCTGGCAGCCTGGTGAATTCGGTGCAACGAGCACTTGAGCAGCGCCGCCTTGTTCTTGACAATCGAGCACTTCGCGATGCCTTGACCCAAGGCTCACTGCTGGAACGCTCGCTCGTCGGAAAGAACCCTGAGGTCATTCAGCTCCGTGAGAGAATCGTCTCGTTCGCGGGCACCGATGCGGATGTGCTGATCACCGGCGAAACCGGAACCGGCAAAGAGCTTGTCGCACGAAGCCTGCACGAAGCGTCTCCCAGATCAAAGGCCCGGTTTGTTGCCATCAATTGCGGAGCACTTCCCGAAACCATCATCGAGAGCGAGCTTTTTGGTCACGAGGCCGGTGCCTTCACTGGCGCAGTAAAAACACGCCTGGGCAAATTTGAGTATGCCAGCGGAGGAACGCTCTTCCTCGACGAGATCGAAAGCATGCCGCTGGACTTGCAGGCGCGCCTGCTTCGGGTCCTGGAGGAACGTAGCGTGGTGCGTCTGGGGTCCAACGAGGAACGCTCCGTCGACGTACGGGTGGTAGCAGCAACGAAAGAGGACCTGCGCGGCGCGGTTGACCGGGGCAGCTTTCGAGAAGACCTCTACTATCGCCTCAACGTCCTGACGCTTTCGATACCGCCGCTGCGACGGCGTCAGGATGATGTGCCCTTGTTATTCGCGCACTTTCTCACGAATACCGAAACAAGACTGAAGCGGGAAGTGACACGGCCCCAGCCCGGCGACCTGGCTCTGCTGGTGGCACACGACTGGCCGGGCAATGTGCGCGAACTCGAAAACGTCGCCATGCGCTTCGCTCTAGGACTGGGGATAGACTTCGGACAGACGAACAGCCTTGCCATCGGCACCGATCTGAATGGGATGCCTCTCGCCGATCAGCTCGCCGGCCTCGAGCAATTGATACTGAGACGCACACTGTCTGACTGCGGAGGTTGTATGCGGCAATGCTATGAGCGCCTCGGCATTTCCCGCAAGACGCTCTACGACAAGCTGAGAAAGTACGGTATCTCGCAGGCCGACGAAGACAACATTGGATAACAAATGACATAGGCGTCTCGGCCTATCCACGTGTATACCTGCTCACACATGGATTTCCGGCGATGGGTAAACCTTCCCACACGGCTCTGGCAATGCTGCAACGCAGCAGACTCCTGGAACTGCCAGATAGACCGCTTTTTTTCAATCCCTTGGCAGAAAAGTGCAGGAATTCGTCGGGTGTCGACGAACGTGGCACAGCGGTTGCTCTTTACTTCCTGTTAACCTGCGGTATGGGCTCGGCCCAAACCGACCAAGCGCTTTTCCAACACGGAGGAAACATATGCGCAAAGCACTCATTATGACGACCGCCATTGCTGGTCTGGCATTCGCAACATCACCAGCCATGGCCGCCTGCGAGGACGGCGAGATCGTCATCAAATTTAGCCACGTCACAAACACCGACAAACACCCTAAGGGCATTGCCGCCTCGCTCCTGGAGAAGCGCATCAACGAAGAAATGAATGGCAAAGCCTGCATGGAGGTCTTTCCAAACTCGACGCTCTATGACGACAAGAAAGTGCTCGAAGCCATGCTGCAAGGCGACGTTCAGCTCGCCGCTCCGTCGTTGTCAAAGTTCGAAAAATTCACCAAAAAATTTCGCATTTTCGATTTGCCCTTCCTGTTCAAAGACGTAGACGCCGTCGACAAGTTCCAGAACTCGGCAGATGGTGAAAAACTGAAAGCATCGATGAAACGCAAGGGTCTTCTGGGACTGGCATTCTGGCACAATGGCATGAAGCATATGTCGGCCAACCGTCCGTTGATTAAGCCGGAGGACGCCAAGGGTCTCAAGTTCCGCGTACAGGCTTCGGATGTTCTAGTCGCTCAGTTCCTTCAGCTTGGCGCTAACCCCCAAAAGATGTCCTTTAAGGAGGTCTATGGCGGCCTACAAACCAAGGTCATCGACGGACAGGAAAATACCTGGTCGAACATCTATGGCAAGAAGTTCTTCGAAGTGCAGGACGGCGTCACAGAAACCAACCACGGCAT
>JAUWFF010000119.1 GCA_030607105.1 Filomicrobium sp. | reverse complement strand
TGCATCAAGCCGATGGCCGCCCGCGGTGGGCGTCATGTTAGGCTACTCACCACGTGCCTCCTGCGACCTCGTGATCTATCTCGGCATAACACTGCAAGTCGACTTAACCTTCAATGGCTAAATGAAATCTCAGCCTCAACAACTCGTCCTCGACCTGCCGCACCGCTCCGCCTTGGGGCTTGAAGACTTCCTTGTCAGCGGTTCGAATGAAGCAGCTATCGAGCTCGTCGATGAGGCTGTCGCGTGGCCGAATGGCGCAGCCCTGGTCGTTGGACCGGCAGGCTCTGGGAAAAGTCATCTGGCCGATGTGTGGCGAGCGAAGTCGCATGCCTCGCTGCTGCGCGCTTCCGAAGCCTCGGAAGGCGCTCTGCAAGATGCAGCGGCGATCGGGGGGGTGGTCGTTGAGGACCTGGATCGCGGCATCGCCGATGAAGCGGCGCTGTTCCACCTCCTCAATATGGCGCGGCAGGGCCGGATACGGGTCTTGTTCACTTCGCAGCTTGCACCAGGCGATCTGGAAATCCTGCTTCCGGACCTGCGGTCTCGCGTCAGGGCGCTACCTATCGCGCAGATCGCACCCCCAGATGAAGCGCTGTTGCAGGCCGTTCTGGTTAAGCTTTTTTGCGATCGCCAGCTCACGGTTGAGCCGGAGGTCATCGGCTATCTCGTTGTGCGGATGGAGCGTTCGATGGCCGCTGCGAACGAAATTGCAGCCGAGATTGACCGGCTGGGCCTAGCGATGCGCCGCAAGGTGACAAAGCAACTTGCGCAAACGGCAATAACGAACGTGGAGAACCGGAATGCGCGGCCTTGACCAGCCCCGATTGTCACGAATGTATCTTCATTGATCGCGCGTTTATATCACTGCAACGATTGTTTGGCACAGCTAGGCAAAACAATACACTATTGTGCATTGGGACCGGACGGCGGCTCATTCCATGCAGCCATTGCCGGAAACTCTAGGAGAGAAAGAATGACGGCGGCGCGGCGCATGCCCGAATCGAAGACGGTGAAAAAGCCGGCCGTAAAGCGCCCGACGGACGGCAAGTCCAAGCGGACGAAAGCACCTGAGGGTCCAGAACGCTATTATAATCGGGAGCTATCCTGGCTGCAGTTCAATGCACGAGTGCTGGAGGAAGCCAGCAATAAAAGGCACCCCTTGTTGGAGCGCCTTAGGTTCCTGTCGATTTCGGCCTCGAACCTGGACGAGTTCTACATGGTGCGCGTGGCGGGTATTCAGGGCCAGATCGTCAATGGCGTGACGACGCTATCTCAGGATGGCCTGACACCAAGCCAGCAGATCGAGTGCATCGACGCTTTTGCTGCCGACCTGGTCGAGCGCAAGCAGAAGTGCTGGGCGGGTCTTGGAAGAGAACTGCAGGCTAACGGCATCTCAATTGTCGGTCCGGACGACCTCAACCCGACGGAACGGACGTGGATTCAGCAGGAATTCTACAACCATATCTTCCCGATCCTGACACCGATCGCCGTCGATCCGGCATACCCGTTTCCCTTCATCCTCAACAAGGGGCTGACGCTCGCGGTCCTGATGCATCACGAGGTGAAGGAAAGGCGGCAAAACGGACTTGTCCCGATCCCAAGTCAGCTTGATCGTTTCATTCGACTGAAGCCGTCACAGGACAGGAAGGGCGAAATTCGGTTCATTCCCGTCGAAGACGTCATCGGGATGTATATTACGGAGCTTTTCCCGCGGTTCATCGTGGACGCCAAAGGTGCGTTCCGTGTTCTGCGCGACAGTGACATCGAGCTTGAAGAAGAAGCCGAGGACCTGGTCCAGACCTTCGAAAACCTACTCAAGCGGCGGCGGCGCGGTCATGTCATTAGGTTGGAGCTTGACGCGCGCATGGCACCCGAGCTGCGCCGTTTCGTTATCAATGAGCTGGAGGTGGGGGAACCGGCGGTCTTTATCAAAAAAGGGCTGCTTGGGTTTTCTGATATCTCGCAGCTCATCGTCTCGGAGCGGCCCGACTTATTGTTCAAGCCGTTCAACATTCGCTATCCGGAGCGTGTGCGCGAATATGAAGGCAATGTTTTCGCGACCATCAAAGCGAAGGACTTCGTGGTCCATCACCCATACGAATCCTTCGATGTTGTCGTTCAGTATCTGCGCCAGGCGGTCAACGATCCCAATGTCATGGCGATCAAGTGGACGCTTTACCGGACGTCAAAGGATTCTCCAATCGTAGAAGCCTTGAAGGACGCGGTGGAGGCCGGTAAGTCCGTGACGGCGGTGGTGGAACTGAAAGCCCGATTTGATGAGGCGGCAAACATCCGCTGGGCCCGCGATCTGGAAAACGCCGGCGTTCATGTGGTCTATGGCTTTATCGAGCTGAAGACGCACGCCAAGCTTGGCATTATTGTCCGGCGCGAAGGCAATGATCTTGTCACCTACTCGCATATCGGTACCGGCAACTACCATCCGCAGACCGCGAAGATTTATACCGACCTGTCATTGTTCACGGATGATGTGGCCATCGCTCGTGATGTCACCCGTATTCTCAATTTCATGACAGGTTATGGCGAGCCCGGCAAGCTTGAGCTCATGGCTGCCAGCCCGCACGGAATTCGTGACCGCATTGTTGATCATCTGCGCGAAGAAATGGATCACGCCCGTGCGGGGCGTCCGGGCGCGGTGTGGATGAAGATGAACTCGCTGGTCGATCAGAGAATCATTGAGGCGCTCTACGAGGCGAGTGAAGCTGGTGTTGAGGTTGATCTCATCGTGCGCGGGATTTGCTGCCTCAGGCCAGGTGTGCCGGGAATGTCGGAGCGGATTCGTGTAAAGAGCATTATTGGGCGCTTTCTCGAGCATTCGCGCATCTATTGTTTCGGCCGGGGTGAAGGGCTGCCGTCGCCGGATGCCGCGGTCTATATTTCTTCGGCAGACTTGATGCCGAGGAACCTTGATCGACGTGTTGAGGCGATGGCGCCGGTGCTCAACCCTACGACGCACGAACAAGTGCTCAATCAGATCATGGTGGCGAACCTGAAGGATAATCAGCAGAGCTGGCACATCCTGTCTGACGGCAATGCTTCGCGAATTATACCCGGAGACGGCGAGGAACCGTTTAACGCGCACGCCTACTTCATGACCAATCCGAGTCTTTCCGGACGTGGTGAGGCAGCACTCAGGGACGGCCCGCCAAAGGTGCATGTAACGCGAAAGCGCAGGAGCTAAGATCGGGGGCTTCAGCGAGGGCCGGGGTCATAGCCGCGGCGTTGTTTCCATTGCGAGAAGAAATAGGCGAGTTCGTCGTCGACATCGTCGGGCATGACGATCCGGACGGTTACAATTTGGTCGCCGGTCTCGCCCGTTTTTGAGTTGCGAATACCCTTGCCCTTGAGACGAAACATGCGCCCTGATGAGGTTCCCTTAGGCAAGGTGAGCTGTACCCGGTTGCCAATGGTTGAGACCTCTATCTTGCCGCCGAGTATTGCTTCGTCGAGGGTGATCGGCACTTCGCCGAGGATGTTGAGTTCGTCGCGCGTGAAACGGGGATGGGGGCGAATTTTGATTTCAACAAGGGCGTCGCCGGCCTCACCACCGAGCAGGCCAAGGCCGCCCTTGCCGCGCAGCCGCAACACCTGACCGTTGGAGACCCCTTCTGGAACGGCCAGATCAAGGACACCGCCCTCCGGCATCGTCACTCGTTTCTTGACGCCGTTGACTGCCTCAACGAAGTCGACTTCCAGGGTGTAGCGCACGTCCTGTCCCCGGCGGGAAAAGCTGCCCGCATTTCCGCCCCGCGAACTGGTCGCGGATGAGCGATGACCATTTTGCGTGTAGTGGGAGGCGAACATGTCGTCAAAAATGCCACTGAAGTCTCCTGCGAAGCCCCCGGGTCCGCCATTTGCATTTGCGTATTGCGGGCGATGAGTCCGGCGTGGCTCTCCGCTGGCGTCGATTTCTCCTGAGTCGAACTGCCGGCGTTTCGGGGGATCGCCGAGGATGTCGTAAGCTGCTGATACCTTCTTGAATTGCTCAGCTGCCGCCGAATCCTGCGGGTGCAGGTCGGGATGCAGTTCCTTGGCAAGCTTGCGAAACGCTCGACGGATTTCATCATCGCCGGCATCGCGCGAAACACCCAATGTCGCGTACGGGTCAACCGCGTTCACTGATGTGCCCCCTAGAAGTAGCCTCACGTTCCGATGCGGGTTCGCGCCTGCCGTGCCAACCGCACGAACGAATTCTTAGATCGGGAACGAGCATATTGGGTCTCGAAAATATGCGAGGGTCAGCTATGCGGCCCCGCAAAAAACACTTCATGCGATCAGATTGTGGCAAGCCTGAGCACTGGACGGGCCGGATGGCGAAATTCGATGCGTTTTATTTCTCTTTCGAGTGATCAGAGAACTGTAGCTCTCCCGCGCAATCGATGAGACCCGCCAATGTCGCGAAGCGCCGGCGTAGGCGCGAGCCGTCGAGCGTGGCATAAGCTTTGGGGATGCTCCAGATGAGGGTATCACCCTTATAGGTCAGCTGAGTATCGAGGATTTTGCCCGCCATCCCAATGGAGAGCATGTGGGCTGCCCGTACGGCCGCGCCAATGATCCGGGCTCGCCTCAACGAGCGTTTGCTTGCCGCCTTGCGGAGGCGGACGGACAGTTTTTCGCCCTCCAGTTCGCCACGGCCGGCGTGGCGGAAATAGATGGACAATGCGAGGAAGATGCGGCCTGAATGGTCGATACCGCTCAGTGCGGAATGAGCGACGGCATCGAGGCTTTGTTCACCGCGGTAGTCGGGGTGTGCGCGCCATCCGATATCGGAGATTAAACACGCGGCATGGCGCAAGCGGAGCTCCTCATCACTCTCCTGTAGTTCGGGGTGAGTGAACAGCTGGTCGGTCCAGGCGCAAAGCTCTTCGGAATGCTCGGCACTTCTGGCATAAAGATCGGCGAGGCGCTTGCAATGGCTGAGGAGCGGATCCTTGGCTTGCTCCTCTTCGTCGAGCAGTGAGAAGAAAATGCCTTCGCGTACCCCAAAGACCGAGAAGAGCACGGACCGGGGTCTTACTTTCAAAAGAAGCCGTTCCATCAAGAGCGCGCCATATGGCAGCACCTCCTTGCGCGGCTTGGATATCTCAGAATTGCCGGGGAGCGTCGCGAGGCGCTTCGACTTGCGCAGCTTCTCGGCAAAGTCCGCGGCCCTATCCCAGGACAGATCAAATTCATGCATGACGTTCAGCGGATAGTCGGAACTTGCCATGTACATCTTGGCGAAGGCACGCCAGGTGCCGCCAACGGCGTAGAAGTGCCGGTCGCGCCCATTACCAAGCCAGGGAACCTCCGCCAGGGCGTTATCAATAATCTCGGTGGCCTTTTCGATCTTGCCACCAGTCATATCGATCAGGCGTAGCCCGCCGAGCGGAAGAGTGACGGTTTTGCGGATCTTGCCTCGCTTGATATCGACCAGTTCGACGCTGCCGCCGCCCAGATCGGCGGCGATGCCGTCCGCGTCGGGAACACCCATCAAGACGCCCTGCGCGGAAATCCGCGCTTCTTGCTCGCCGGTGAGAACCTGTACCGGGACACGGCACACCTTTGCGGCCTGGGC
>JAUWFF010000327.1 GCA_030607105.1 Filomicrobium sp. | reverse complement strand
CGGACCATCGCATGCTTCTCTCATCGACAGCATCATAGTGACCCAGATGAACAGAGCGTTACAGGAGGCCGTTGGAGCCGCTCTGATGCGCGGAGGCTGCAACTCGGTTCGGCACGGAACTCACGTTTCAATGCTGGTGGCTTGTAGCCAAGTGATGAGTGCGACTGGACTATATTGAAATGGCCTCGCCATTGCTCGAACGGAATCAGGGCTTCGCGGAGCGCGCTGAAATTGGTGGTCGCCCGTGGCTGCAACGGATTTTCACAACAACATCATCAATAAGCGGACCCTAAGCTTCGATCGCCGCGCCGAATTGATCTTGTGTTTATCTTACAGTTCCGAGCCATTTAGCTGCAGGCTTGAATAGCGGAAAAACCCTACATAGCCGACTGCTATTGGGTACGTTCCAAAAGCAAAGCGCCTTTCTCTCTAGGTCTCTTCGGAGACGATTAAGTCGCGAGCGGCCTTGACCTCGTCGAGACGGCGGACCGGTGTCCAATGCGGCGCATCGCGCAGGTCACGCGGGTCCGCTCTCGCTTCATTAGCAATCTGCCGCATTGCTCTTACAAAGGAATCCAGCGTTGCCTTGTCCTCGGTTTCCGTCGGCTCGATCATCAAGGCCTCCTTCACAATGAGCGGGAAGTAGTTGGTCGGCGGGTGGAAGCCATAGTCCATGAGCCTCTTGGCTACGTCGAGGGCCCTGATGGACGTACCCTTTGGCGTGCCCTCGCAAACGAACTCATGCATGCACGTGCGGTCAAAAGGGATGTTGTAGTCCTCGGACAGCTCGACACGCAGGTAGTTTGCGTTCAGGACCGCGTGCATTGCTGCCTCTCGCAATCCTTCTGCGCCGAGGCGGCAAAGGTAGGCCCAGGCGCGCACGAACATGCCGAAGTTGCCATGAAAGGCGACCATGCGGCCGATGGAGTGCTCAGGCGAAACGAGCACATAGATAGGATGCTCTCCAACCGCCGCTTGATACCTGTCGACCACCGGGCTGGGCAGGAATGGAGCGAGCGCTGCGCTAACACCAACCGGCCCGGAGCCCGGGCCGCCGCCGCCGTGCGGCGTAGCAAATGTCTTGTGCAGATTAAAGTGCATGAGATCTATGCCGAAGTCACCTGGCTTGGTGATCCCGGTCAACGCATTCAAGTTGGCGCCATCACCGTAGACTAGGCCACCGCATTCATGAACAAGCTCGACAAGCTCACTGATGCGCTCCTCGAATAAGCCCAGCGTGTTGGGATTAGTCAGCATGATTCCGGCGAGGCGATCGTCGCAGGCAGCCTTCACGGCCTCCAGGTCAACGTCACCTCGTTCATCCGAAGGCACCTCCACGGCGATATAGCCCGCCATCGTCACCGAGGCTGGGTTGGTCCCGTGCGCGGAATCGGGAACAAGGACCACATCGCGCTGTCCTTCACCGCGCCAGCGGTTGTACGCGCGTATCATCAACAGCGCAGTAAGCTCGCCTTGCGCACCTGCTGCGGGCTGCAACGCGACGCGGGCAAAGCCTGCGATCTCTTCAAGCCGCTGCTGCAGGTCGAACATAAGCGCAAGCGCGCCCTGTACGCTTTCTGGATCCTGAAGGGGATGGATCAGCGAGAAGCCCGGCAGGCGTGCCCAGATTTCCGATGCCTTCGGGTTGTACTTCATGGTACAGGAGCCCAACGGATAGAGACCGGTATCGACCCCGTAGTTGCGCTGCGAGAGGCGCATGTAATGACGGGCGACCTGCGGCTCGGACAGCTGCGGCAGGCCGATGGTGTTGCGCATGAGGCAAGAGGGAAGCTCGCTTTCCTCCACATCGCACTCGGGCAGTGCAGCACTGGGGCGACCGGCGGCGCTCAGTTTGTAGAGTGTCGGCTCGTCCATCGGATGGGTCTCCCTCTAGGATTCAAGAAACGATCTGGCGCAATGCAGCAACCAGCCGATCGATTTCATCGCGCGTGTTCATCTCCGTTACAGCAACGAGCATGCTATGGTCGCTCCCCGGAAAGCTGCGGCCAAGATCGTAGCCGCCGATCACGCCATGCTCCTTGCGCAGGCGGGAGTTCACCGTCGCGGCATCGACGGGCAGAGACACGACGAACTCCTTGAAGAATTCGGAACGAGGAGCATAGGCATTAATCGCGCAACCCGGGATTTCCGCGATTCTCGCTGCCGCATAGTGGCTCTTGTGAAAGCATAACTCTGCAGTTCGCCGCAGGCCGCGCTCGCCCATCGTTGCTAGATAGACCGCAGCCGCCAGCGCGCCGAGTGCCGAGTTCGTGCAAATGTTGCTCGTCGCCTTAGCCCGTCGAATGTGCTGCTCGCGGGTTGCCAACGTCAGGACGAAGCCGCGGCGGCCTTCGCTGTCCTCCGTCTGTCCGACAAGCCGGCCAACAAGCCTACGGATATGATCGCGACGGGTGGCAAAAATACCAAGCGAGGGGCCGCCGAAAGAGGCTGTTATACCGAGGGCCTGTCCATCCGCAACGACCACGTCGGCGCCGAATTCGCCTGCCGGTTTGAAAAGGCCAAGGGAGACCGGATCGACGACGACGATAAGAAGTGCCCCTTTGGCGTGCACCGTGTCGGCGACTCCGGTCAGATCCTCGAGGCCTCCCAGAAAATGGGGTGTCTGAATCACCAACGCAGCGGTTTCATCATCGACGCACTTGGAGAGCGCGATCGCACTGCGGTACGGCACTTCGGCGACATCTAGATACGAGCCCGTTCCCTGCAGGTACGTGTCGACCACCGCGCGGTAGTTGGGATGGACGCAAGGTGACATTACGACCCTCGTCCGCCTACCCTTTGCGGCATCAAGCGCCAGCAGAACCGCTTCCGCGAGCGACGTCGCGCCGTCATAGTGGCTGGCGTTGCTGACATCCATTCCCGTCAAGCGGCAAATCATCGTCTGGTACTCAAAGATCGCCTGCAGAATCCCTTGGCTGAGCTCCGGCTGATATGGTGTGTAGGAGGTATAGAACTCACCGCGTTGGAGGACGTAGTCGACGGTTGCCGGAATGAAATGGCGGTAGCAGCCCGCTCCCAGGAACGAGGGGCCGCACTGGAGGCTTTGATTGCGCCGAGAGAGCCGACGAAGCTCCCGATCGAGGTCCATCTCGGTTAGCCTGGTAGGCAGCCGGAGCTGAGGAAACCGGAAATTCTCCGGGATATCGTCGAACAG
>JAUWFF010000278.1 GCA_030607105.1 Filomicrobium sp. | reverse complement strand
GGGTGATCGTGCCACTGGCCTATGATTCGGGCGGCGTTACCACCTCGACGGTGACCGTGCCGCTGGTCGCAGCCCTCGGGCTCGGGCTTGCCTCGACGGTGCCCGGGCGCAGCGCGTTGCTGGATGGCTTTGGGCTGATCGCACTAGCCAGCCTGTTCCCGATGATCACGGTTATGGGCTATGCGCAGATTGGAGAATGGCGCACACGCCGCAAGTCGGCCGCGGCTAAGGAAGTCGAACGAGAGACGGAAAGCAATCAAGCAACTGAAACAACTGCAGAAGGTCAATCGTCATGAGGTTCAAACTCATCGTCGCCCTAGTCGAAGACGACAAGACCGACCTGACTATCGAGACCGCCCGTGAAAAGGGCGCGACTGGATGCACCGTGATCACCAATGCGCGGGGTGAGGGTCTGAAGCCACAAAAGACATTTCTGGGACTTAGCGTTTCCGGGCAGCGCGACGTCGTCTTGCTGTTGGTGGAGGAGCATATGAGCCGACAGATTCTGGAGGCGATTGGCAAGGCCTGCCAGTTCGAGGAACAGCCCGGCACCGGCGTCGCCTTTCAGATCGATATTGAAGACGCCATCGGACTGCGCAGCCAGATCAAGAAGATTGAACAGGAAATCGACGAGGAGGACTTGTGATGAGCGGCACTGTCATCAAGGTGCGGGATGTCATGGCGACGGAGCTGCGCAAGATCAACGGACTTGCCAGTGTGCGTGACGCGCTTGACCGGATGCAGGCCAGCGGCACCAACTCTCTTGTCATCGAGCGGCGGCACGAGGGCGACGAATATGCCTTCGTGACGGTCTACGATGTTGCCGAACGTGTGATCAGCGCCAACCGTTCCGTCGAACGCACCAGCGTCTACGAGATCATGACCAAACCGGCTTTGACGTTGAGCGCGGAAATGAACATTAAATATGCGATCCGCCTGCTCGCGCGGCTCGGTGTACGCAGGGCGCTGGTGACAAAAGGGGGAGATGTGGTCGGCTTCGTCAGTCAACGTGATATGGTCATGCGATACGTCGACGACGGAGAGGAGAAGTAAGGCCGTCGAGCGAGCGTCTTACGAAGTGCTGCGCGAGTACGAAAGCCGGGAAGTCAAACGAATACGCCAATGGGAAAAACGAAAGGGTTGCTGAGGTGCTGCTGAGCGGCGGCGCGCACAGGCTTGCGACAGCCTCTTTGACCGCATTGATGTGTTTGACAACCGCCAGTTCCACCGCGGACCAATGCATCAGTCTAGAAGAGCGGTCGCGGTTGCTGCCAGACGCGTATCCCGACGCCGTGGCAGCGATCGAGGGGAATGAAGTTGTACTAAAATCCAGCGGCCGGCTGATCATTAACGACGGTCAGGAAAAATCGCACGCCGAGAAAGTCAAGTGCACTGATATCAAAGACATGCTTGGGCAGGTCTATCCCGTCGGTCGCTGTGATTAAGGTGCCAGCCCAGCGCGCAACATTGACCCGGGCCGGTTCCGCAACGAAGCGTTCTTCCGCCAGGTGCTATGGAAACACGCGTCGAGCGGTGGAATGAATCCTTATCATCTTACAATGGTTCAACAGCAAACTGCCCGTTACGATGGTAGGCGGTGTCGCCCGGGCTCTGTGCGCGGTCGCCAAGGACCCAGCGAAGCTTCCGGCAAAGTAGCAACGTTTCTTTCAGATCGCCGCCGGCACCTTTAAGCGGCGTGTCATTGCAGCGACCAAACGTTTCACCGTGCACAGCTTCGGAGCCGCAGTGGATCAGAACTCAAAATTCGCTGACTAGTGGCGGTAGGCGGGCGGCAAATGCAGTAGTGTGCCCAGATACAAGAACAAGTTCCCGAGGGCCGTGGTCGAGGGCTTTGAACAGCACGGCTTTATCTGGGCTTGCAAGTGATATCACTTCACCACCATGCATTTCGAATACAGTCCGGAGCTGATCGCCATTGCTCACCTATCGGAAGCGCTTGGATGCCGGGCTGAGACCACCTAACGGCCATGTACACAGTTGATCCCGTCAATTGCTCGCCCCTGGCGTCATTGCCGGCTATGATCGGCTGATTGCGCTCGAACAGATGGTCCAAAAACGTAAAAATGGGGACGACCATGAAACTGGGAAAGAAGGCGCGTGCCGTTGGGATCAACCATATTGCGCTGGAAGTCGGTAACATCGAAGCGGCACTAGAATTCTACGGCACTTTTCTCGACTTTGAACTTCGCGGTAAGAACGAAAATATGGCCTTCATCGATCTTGGAGATCAGTTCATCGCTCTATCGCAAGTTCCGCAACAACCCCGCGACGATGAACGGCACTTCGGCTTAGTGGTCGATGACAAGGCCGCTGTGCGGCGCGCGCTCGAGGGGATGGGTGTTGAGGTCGTTTCCGACCGCTTCCTCGACTTTTACGACCCCTGGGGCAACCGGATCGAGATCGTCGGATACGAGGGCACTCAATTCACCAAGGCTGACCACGTGCTGCATGGCATGGGGCTTGATGGCCTGAGTAAGACGGACAAGGCCCTCCAAGAACTTGCCGTGAAGGGCATGAGGCCAAACTGAACGGTCGCCTGATGTGCTGCATTTTGGGAGGTGTCACGCACGCGGGTAGCGAACGGAACACGGCGAAGTTCACAAGTGTAGCCGGCTATCGGAGTCCTGCTCCGTTCGGCAGGCCCGAGCCTCATCATGAAAGTGGCTGCTCCGCGTTCGGCATCATGCCGGTTTCAGCCGGCAGCGGACCAGGCGCTGGATTTGAGTTGCTTCTGCGAGCAAGCTCAATGGGCTATGGCCCTTGCGTTTCCGGCAACCTAGATGACACTGTATCGATCGATCTCGACCGGTATTGCCTCAGCGGAGTCGTGTCTATCGAAATCCAACTTGATAGAGCGTTGCTTGGAGATAACGAGTTGTGCGCAGCACGACGATTACAGATTGGACAGGGAGTAACCTAATTGAAAAGCCTCATCAAACTTATACTGGCAGGGACGGCCGCACTGGCTGCGTCATCTTCGGTCTTTGCGGCCGAGCCACTGGTTGATGCAGCGTGGGTCAAATCCAACATCGGCAAACCGGGCATCGTCTTCCTGGATGTGCGCGGAAAACTCGCCGGCAAATCCAAGGCCGACTATCTTAAGGCTCACATACCGGGTGCTGTCTATACCGACTATCTGAAAGACGGCTGGCGCGCGAAGGACGTCAATGGTACAGCGGGCCAGCTTGCACCGGTTGAAAAGTTGGAGAAACTGATCGGCAACCTTGGCATCGACAATGATACCCATGTCGTCATCGTGCCAAACGGCGGCAAGGCGCTTGATGTTGGAACCGGGACGCGCATCTACTGGACGTTCAAGGTACTCGGGCACGATGATGTCTCTTTGCTCAACGGGGGTATGACCGCCTACACCAAGGCCGTCGACGAGAAGACGAAGAAGCCGCTTAATCCGCTTGAAACCGGTGATGTGAAGCCTGCCGCCAAGACCTTCAAAGCCAGCCTGCGGCCGGACATACTGGCCACCAAAGCTGATGTCGTAGC
>JAUWFF010000067.1 GCA_030607105.1 Filomicrobium sp. | reverse complement strand
ACCGTGACGGTTCCCAGGCGCAACGCTTCAGCCTGGCTAACACCATAATAGCAGAAATGATGTTGCATATGCTTGGCCATTTGTCATGATAGATCAACGTTAAGGGCGATTTCGTAGATTCGCTCACGCGGATGATCTCCGCGAGAACAAGCCGAATTCTGACACGATTGTTATTGGGGACACCGCCCGATAGGGCACTGGGTGTACGAGAAGACGTGCCTGTAGCGTTTAGATTCAATTGCTTAAAAACTTTTCCATAGCCTGGTGCGTTGGCGTTGGCGTCGCCATACCGGCGCTTAGTTTGCACCCTATATACTAGAAAGGATCACAAGAGAGCTAAGCAACGTATTGGGTCACTCATTAGAGGAACAATGGAGTTCGCTATGACCTTGCCGACTGAAGAGCCGATCTTCGACGAGTTCGCGCAGTCATTCGAAAAGCACCGCCCCGTCGAGATGACGCTCAAGGAATACCTCGAGGGCTGCCGAACCGATCCAACTTACTATTCAAGTCCGGCCGAGCGCATGATGGCTGCCATCGGCGAGCCGCAGCTTGTCGACACGTCCCGAGACACGCGCTTAGGCCGCATCTTTATGAACCGGACGATCAAGGTTTATCCTGCCTTCAAGGACTTCTACGGCCTTGAGGAAACCATCGAACGTATCGTTGGTTTCTTCCGCTCGTCCGCCCAGGGCCTTGAGGAGCGCAAGCAGATCCTTTACCTGCTTGGCCCCGTCGGCGGCGGCAAATCCTCGCTTGCCGAACGCCTCAAGGAGCTGATGGAGCACCGCCCCATCTACGTCCTCAAGGCGGGCGATGAGATAAGCCCGATCTACGAGAGCCCACTTGGCCTTTTTAATCCAGGCCCGATGGGACCGGTTCTTCTTGAAAAATATAACATTCCAGCACGGCGCCTCACCGGCATCATGAGTCCGTGGGCGATGAAGCGCCTTGATGAGTTCGGTGGAGACCTGGCCAAGTTCACCGTCGTGAAGCTCTACCCGTCCCGTCTTCGTCAGATTGGCATCGCAAAGACGGAACCAGGAGATGAAAATAACCAGGACATCGCTTCGCTGGTCGGTCGGGTTGACATCCGTAAACTGGAGTTCTTCGGTCAGAATGATCCAGACGCCTACTCCTATTCGGGTGGCCTCAACCGCACCACCCAGGGCGTGATGGAATTTGTCGAGATGTTCAAGGCGCCGATCAAGATGCTGCACCCGCTGCTGACGGCGACCCAGGACGGCAGCTATGTCGGCACTGAAAACGTCGGCGCGCTGCCATACTCCGGCATCATTCTCGCTCACTCCAACGAGAGCGAGTGGCAGAGCTTCCGCAACAACAAGAACAATGAAGCGTTCCTCGACCGCATCTACGTGGTCACCGTGCCTTATTCGTTGCGGGCGACCGACGAAAAGAAGATTTACGAAAAGCTGTTGGCGGGCAGCGAGCTGTCCGATGCGCCCTGCGCGCCTGGCACGCTTAATATGCTGGCGCAGTTCTCGGTCCTGTCGCGCTTGCGTGAGCACGATAACTCGATGCTGTACTCCAAGATGCGAGTGTATGATGGCGAGAGCCTGAAGGAGACCGATCCGCACGCCCGCAGCGTCCAGGAGTATCGCGACGCCGCTGGCGTAACCGAAGGCATGGATGGAGTCTCAACGCGCTTCGCCTACAAGATCCTCTCAGAGACCTTCAACCATGATACCGAGGAGGTCGCAGCCGATCCGGTGCACCTCATGTACGTGCTGGAGCAGGCCATTCGCCGCGAGCAATTGCCGGGCGAGACCGAGGACCGGTATCTGGAGTTCATTAAGGAGGAGCTGGGTCAGCGATACGCCGAATTCATCGGCAACGAGGTCCAGAAGGCCTACCTGGAATCCTATAACGAGTTTGGTCAGAACCTGTTTGATCGGTACGTTGCGTATGCGGATGCCTGGATCGAGGACCATGATTTCAAGGACCCCGACACCGGGCAGCTCATGAGCCGCGAATTGCTTGATCAGGAACTTTCCAAGATCGAGAAGCCCGCTGGCATCGCCAACCCGAAGGATTTCCGGTACGAGGTCGTCAAGTTCTCGCTGCGCGCGCGTGCCAAGAATGGCGGCAAGAACCCGAGCTGGACGAGTTATGAGAAGATCCGTGATGTTATCGAACGGCGCATGTTCAGTCAGGTCGAGGACCTGCTCCCTGTGATCAGCTTCGGCGCCAAGAAAGACGGCGACACGGAGAAGAAGCATGAGGAGTTCGTGCAGCGTATGATCGACCGCGGTTACACGGCTCGACAGGTTCGCAGACTGGTGGAATGGTACATGCGCGTAAAGAAATCGAGCTAAGCGAGTGGCCGGCGTTCGCGCCGGCCGCCGCCGAAAGGATATTCCTAACCGATGCAGATCGTCGACCGGAGGCTCAATCCCAAGGCGAAGTCACTTGGTAATCGCCAGCGTTTTCTCCGCCGTGCCAAGGCCGAGATCAAGGAGGCCGTCCGTGAGGCGGTGAAAAACCGTAAAGTCTCGGACATCGGTTCGGGCGAAGACGTCAAGATCTCATCCAAGAGCCTACGCGAACCCGCTTTCTCGCTCGACTCCAAATCCGGCTCGCGCGATTTTGTGCTTCCTGGAAATAGCGATCTCGTCGTCGGCGACGCAATTCCGAAGCCGCCCCCGGCGGGTGGCCGCGGCAACAAGGGCAGCAAGGACGGCCAGGGCGAGGACGAGTTCATCTTCTCGCTATCCCGCGAGGAATTCCTTGATCTTTTCTTCGAGGATTTGCGGCTGCCAAACCTTGTTAAGGCGAAACTGAAGTCGGTGAAATCCACCGAGCTAAGCCGCGCCGGTTTCGTCTCCGACGGTCCGCCTTCGAAGCTCAATCGTGTGCGCACTATGCGCAATTCGCTGGCCCGTCGCATTGCCCTTCACCGTCCCAGCCTTATGACTCTGGAGCGGCTGGAAGAGGAAATCGCAAAGGCCGAGGCAGAGACTCCTCCTGACGAAGCCTTGATCGAAGAACTCCGTGCCAGGCATTCGCGCATCGTCCAGCTGCGCACAACCGTTGCCTACCTTGACCCGCTAGATCTCAAGTTCAATCGCCACGAACGCGTGCCCAAACCGTCGACCCAGGCCGTGATGTTCTGCTTGATGGACGTGTCCGCGTCGATGACTGAGCGCCTCAAGGATCTCGCCAAGCGCTTCTTCATGCTGCTCAACATTTTTTTGCGGCGCCATTACCGGGAGGTCCAGGTCGTCTTCATCCGCCACACCAACGTCGCCCAGGAGGTTGACGAGGAGACGTTCTTCTCCGGCCGTGAAACCGGCGGCACCGTGATTTCCACCGCGTTTGTCGAGATGCAGCGGGTCATCAACGAGCGTTATCCGCTCTCCGATTGGAACATTTATGCTGCGCAGGCTTCCGACGGTCACAATTTCTCCGACGACATGGAAGAGTGCATCGACATGCTCGAGACCAGCCTGCTCTCGCAGTGCCAGTACTTCGCGTATATCGAGGTCGGCGCTCCTGACGACGGGCCCTATCCGCCAAGCGAGGTCTGGGAAGGTTACGAAGACCTCACCGGTCAGCACGCCAATTTCGCCATGCGCCGCGTGACCGAGGCCGGCGAAATCTATCCCGTGTTCCGCAATCTTTTTTCCGAGGAAAAGAGTTCCAAAGGGTAAGCAAGAACAAATTCCATGCAGATCAACCTTACCAAGGCGACCTCGAAACCACTTTTTGATGGCGCGGACTGGACCTTCGATCTGGTCAAGAAGACCTACGACGCCGTCGAGGAGATCGGCCTCGGTGAGTTGGGGCTTGACATCTATCCAAACGTCATCGAGGTCATTACCTCCGAGCAGATGCTCGACGCCTATGCCTCCATCGGGCTGCCGCGCATGTACCGCCACTGGTCATACGGCAAACACTTCGTCCGCGATGAGCTGAATTACCGACGAGGCTCACAGGCGCTGGCTTATGAGCTTGTGATCAACTCAGACCCGTGCATCAATTACATCATGGAGGAGAACTCCATGACGATGCACACCTTGGTGCTTGCCCACGCGGCCATGGGTCACAACCATTTCTTCAAGAACAACTACCTATTCCAGGAGTGGACGCGCGCGGATGCCATTCTTGATTATCTGGACTTCGCCAAGAGCTACGTTAGCCGCTGCGAGGAACTGCATGGCGTCAACGCGGTCGAACAGGTCCTCGATGCCGCGCACGCTTTGATGCAGCAGGGCATCAGCCGGTACCCTGGCGCCAACAAGCAGTTGTCTCTTGCCCGCGAGCGCGAGCGCGCCCTGGCTCGCCACCTTTATGAAGAGCGCTCCTTCAACGACCTCTGGCGCACCGTTCCAAAGCAGCGTTCCGAGGACAATCCGGATGGCGAGGATACAGCCCCAGTAGGTAGTTCAACGCAGGTCCGGTTGCCTGAAGAGAACCTGCTGTATTTCCTCGAAAAGACCGCACCGAAGCTGGAGGATTGGGAGCGCGAGCTATTGCGCATCGTGCGTAACCTGGCCACCTACTTCTATCCGCAGCGGCAGACCAAGGTGATGAACGAGGGTTGTGCTACGTGGACCCATTTCCACATCATGAATCGGCTCTATGATCAGGGCCGGTTGACCGAGGGTTCGATGCTGGAGTTCCTGCACAGCCATTCTTCGGTCACGATGCAGCCCGGCTGGAACGATCGCCGCTTTTCCGGCATGAACCCTTATGCTCTGGGTTTCGCCATAATGCGTGACATCGAGCGCATCGCCACCGATCCGACAAGCGAAGACAAAGATTGGTTCCCGGAGATTGCCGGCAGTGGCGATCCGGTCGGAGAACTGAAGCGCGTCTGGGCTGAGTTCCGCGACGACAGCTTCATTCTGCAGTATCTCTCACCCAAAGTGATCCGCGATTTCCGCTTGTTCGGCATTCACGACGAGGCCCAGTACCCGCACGTGTTCGTCTCCTCGATCCACGACGAGCGCGGTTACCGCCGCGTCCGCCAGGCTCTGTCCCAGCAGTACTGCGTGTCGACCAGTGACCCAGATATGCAGATTATCGACGCGGACCTGCAGGGTTCGCGCCGCCTTGTCGTCTCACACCGCGTTCGCAACGGTGTCATGCTAGAAAGGGCCAACTGCGAGCGCACGCTTTATCACCTCGCGCGCTTGTGGGGCTATCGCGTGAAGTTGGTCGAGGTCGACGCCGAATCTGGAAAAGTCCTCAAAGAGCACGAAAACCTGCGCATGCCTTGAGCGTTCGGGCAACTCGCGCAGCGCGCCGGGCGCCTCCTCACCAGTAAAGTGCCCCCCGGTTTATCTACGCGGCTCTGGCGCCGTTATAGCTCCGGCGCGTTGGCCGGAACAGGCTGCGCTCGGCTTGGGTCCAATACTGAAGCTAGGCGGCGGTTCTGAAACGAGTGCCCTCGTCACGTACCCCACACCCCTCATCTCGATCGGTCCAAGCGTACCCAACCTGCTCAACGCCTTGTTTCCGGGTACCGGTTCCTTGAGTCGGTGGGATAGGAAGTCAATCAGCGTCCGTAGCCGCGGCAGCATGTGCCGTGTTTTGTGGAAGATGGGCTAACTGTCACTGTCGTTGGACGTGTCGAATTCCGTCGGCACCGCTCCCAGGCAGGTCCGGCTCGCTTCACATCCCGTGCAACGTTAGACGAGCGCCTGCCCAGTTCGTGAACTCAATCATCGGCTGCGTTTGCGTTGATGATTGCCTAATAGCCAGTCGACATCGAGATGCGCCGTCCCCGACGGTTTATGCAAACTTACCCCTCTGGCGCAGGTCAATTGCAGGGATCGCCTCGGTCTCAATTGGGCAACGGTTGTGGCCAAAACAGCGACACCCAGGAAAAAGCACTTTCAATTGCTTTTCAAAACCAACGGTGGCTCCAGCGCCCGACTGCAGGGTAGGGCTGGTTAGAAGAAACGCAACAACCGCTCAATGTACTCCAGTTCCTGGGGAGGGCGTTGCGCCTCACCCAGCCGCCGGCGCAACTCGTTGAGCAGTTCCCGCGCCCGCTGCACATCGATTTCGTCGGGCACCTTGACGGAGGTCCCTTGGTCGGGACCTCGCGATCGTTGCGGGCGGCCAAGCGGATCGCGAGGCGTGTCACCGTTCTGGCCGAAACGTCGCGGCATATTCTGCAGCATCTGTTGGGCCATTTGCTGTGCGCCCTTCCGCAACTGATCCAGCGCTCGTGATTGCTCCTGCGTGGCGCCGTCTAGGTCACCTTGCTCCAACGCGCGCTCGGCATTGCGCATCGCTCTTTGGGCTTCGGAAATCTCATCCGGCTGCCCTATGCCGGCACCCTGCATGTCGCGCTGCAGCTGGCCCAGGCGGTTTCTCAGGCCACGCTGCCGATCGCCAAGCTGCCCACGGCCCATGCGCCCTTGCTGGCCCTGTTGCCCTTGACCCTGCTCACCGCTCTGCGGTCCGCGACGCCGTTGTCCCGGCCCTTCGCCGCGCTGACCTTGTTGCCCCTGCTGGCCCTGCTGCCCTTGTTGGCGCTGCTCGGAGAACGTGTCATCCATCAGGCTTTGTTGTTGTCCGACGATATCGCCCAGCTCGCTCATCATCTGCATCATCTGCTGGTTTTGCTGGGATTGAGCGTTTTGCTGATC
>JAUWFF010000092.1 GCA_030607105.1 Filomicrobium sp. | reverse complement strand
ACCGAAGGCGAACTCACCCCCGCCAACAACCGTGTTGTCGTTGCCGCCGAAGGCGTACGTGAAAATTTGCGCGTGCTCTTAGTGTCAGGAGAACCACATGCCGGCGAACGCACGTGGCGTAATCTGCTTAAATCCGATGCCGCCGTCGACCTTGTCCACTTCACTATTTTACGGCCACCTGAAAAGCAGGACGGCACGCCGATCAACCAGCTATCTCTGATCGCCTTCCCCACGCGAGAGCTGTTCTCCGACAAGATCAACGATTTCGATCTCATCATCTTCGACCGCTACAAGCACCGGGGCATTCTGCGGCTGGGCTACTATGACAACATCGCCCGCTACGTGAATGAACATGGCGGCGCCGTCCTCATCGCCGCCGGTGACGATTTCGCCGGCCGCTTCAGCCTATTCCGCACCCCGCTCAGCCCGGTCATTCCTGGAACCCCGCAGGGCCGAGTGATTGAAAAACCCTTTAAGCCGAAATTGTCCGAAGACGGCGTCCGCCATCCGGTCACGCGTAATCTCCCTGGCGCCGGTTCAAAGAACGGCGAACCGAGCTGGGGACGCTGGTTCCGACAGGTCGATGTTAATGTCCGCACCAATCGTGGGCGCACTCTCATGAACGGCGCCGAAGACAAACCCTTACTCGTTCTCGATCGCCGCGGTGAGGGGCGTATCGCCCTTTTGACCTCCGACCACGCCTGGCTGTGGGCCCGAGGCTTTGAGGGTGGCGGCCCGCATTCCGATCTGCTTCGCAAGCTGTCACATTGGCTGATGAAGGAACCCGACCTCGAGGATGAACGCCTGATGGCCCGCGCCAAGGGACTAGACCTCACCGTTGAGCGCCACTCTATGTCGGAAACGATCGACCCGATCACGCTACTGACGCCGGGCGGCAAGAGAGTGAAGATTGACCTCCAACCAGCCTCACCAGGCATCTGGCGGGGCACCATAAAGGTTAATCTGCCCGGCCTGTATAAGGTCGAGACCGACGCCCTTCCGCCTGTTGGCAAGCTCTCCGCGGTCGCCTACGCCGGCACCGAAGACACCCGCGAAATGAGCGAAGTCACCGCCACCGACCAGAAACTCAAATCGATCGCCGCGGCGACCGGCGGCGGGACCGCTTGGACGAAATCCACAGGACTGCTAGCGAGCAGCGACCCTGCCTCCATAACGATGCCCCGTATCTCCATGTTGAAGAATGCCCGAGTGCTTGCGGGCTCCGGCTGGCTTGGCCTGAAAGACCGCCAGGCTTATGTCACGCGCGGTGTCAAACTCACCCCGATGTTCACGGGCTTCGCTGCACTGGCGGCACTGCTCGGCCTGATGTCGCTTGCATGGTGGCGCGAGGGGCGTTGATACGATGGGCTATGGCGCCTTTTGGCGTCAAAGTTCGGGTGCCACTTCATCAAGAAACGCTTTGGCTTTCGCTCGGATAGCGCGCTTGTCCGATTCAGCCATCTTGTTCCAGGTCGCATACACCACTTTCATTCGGTGATTCCCCGACAGCTTGTCTTCGTTGCGCGCCAGAAAATCCCAATAGAGGTAATTGAACGGACAAGCCTTTTCACCAATCCGGGATTTTGCGTTGTAGGCACAGCCTACACAATAGTCCGACATCTTATTGATGTAGTTCGCACTCGCCGCATAGGGCTTGGATCCCAACAACCCGCCATCAGCGAACTGGCTCATGCCCAGAGTATTGGGAAGCTCCACCCACTCATAGGCATCCGCATAGACCGAGAGATACCACTCGTGCACCTCAGCCGGATCAATGCCGGCGATGAGTGCAAAGTTTCCAGTCACCATCAACCGCTGAATGTGATGCGCGTAGGCATACTCTCGCGTCTGCTCGACGACCGCGCCCACACACGCCATGGCGGTTCCCGCTGTCCAATAGAACTCCGGTAATCGGCGCTTGTTTTCAAAGAAGTTGAGAGCCGCATAGCCGGGCATCTTCAGCCAATAAATACCGCGAACGAATTCCCGCCAGCCAATGATCTGCCGGATGTAACCTTCCGCTGCATTAAGCGGGACACGACCGTTTCTGTAGGCGGCTTCAACGCTGTGGCAGACCCCCAGCGGGTTGAGCAACCCAACATTGATGTAAAACGACACGAGCGAGTGAAAAAGGAACGGCTCCCCGGTGAGCATCGCGTCCTGATAGTCGCCAAACTGCGGCAGTGCCTCTTTGACAAAAGCATCAAACACATGCTCTGCCTGTTCAGCCGTGACAGCAAACGAAAAGGGTCTTAGATCTCCAAAGTGGTTGCCAAACCGGGACTCGACAAGCGTAAGCACATCTCGCGTGGTTTCATCCGGTTTAAAATGCGGTAACCTCGGCATGAAAAGGGTCTGTTTCGCCGGCTTTCTATTCTGCGAGTCAAAGTTCCATTTACCTCCCGACGGAGACCCATTGTTCTCCATCAGAAGCCCGGTCTTTCGACGCATCTCCCGGTAGAAATCTTCCATGCGCAGAAGCTTGCGCCCATCAACCCAGCGTCCGAACTCAACCCGCGAACAAATGAACCGAGTATCTTCGTGAACGTCGACCGGAATTCCCAAATCAGCTTGCCAGGCCTCAATCTCGTGAAGCACGCGCCATTCACCAGGTTCGGTCACCAGAATCCGGTCGATATCACCGAATCGCTTGAGGGCTCGGCGGACCTCGCCCGTGAAGCTACCGCTGTTCTCTGGTTCATCAAGCCGCACATAGTCGACCGTCCATCCAGCCTTTCGCAAGTCATCGGCGAAGTGCCGCATCGCAGAAAAGACAAACCCGATTTTCTTCTTGTGATGTCGCACGTAAGTGGCCTCTGAACCCACTTCGACCATAAGCACGACATCCCTCTTCAGGACCGCTGCATGTAGGCTGGCGAGATTCATGCTGAGTTGATCTCCAAGAACGAGAATCAACTGCCTGAAACTTGATCTTGCCGGCTGTGCTTTGGATTCGCGCCCTGCCATCTCGCTCGTCGACCGTGCAAATTACCCCAAACTCTACGCGCAACGAGTGGCGGGCGATCACTGTTTTCCGCACTCGTTCGCACCGTTTCATTCCAAAATTCTTGCGACTCACCGTACCTTGCGCGGCGAACCGATTTTCTTTGGCGGACAATATCGCATGACCTTGGCCTTCCATATCATCCGGGCAGCCCATGCTTCCGGCACGCATCACAAACTGGCGCTGGATGCCCTACGCCTGCTGCATGGGCCAGACGCTCAAAACTGGCGGCGGTTCTTTCTTGCGAATGCCAAGCACTATGTTGAAGGCTCTAAAGCCCCCGACAAAGAATTCAAGGATTTCAAGAATCACGTCCTCCACCCCTCCGATGATTACTGGGGCGGAGCGCCCGAAAAGGCGCGCAACTGGTACCGGCACCTGGTCAACGCACTCAAGGCTGAGGACTGGACCGAAGCCGCCTGGTGCGCCGGCATTCTCTCGCACTATTTCACCGACCCGGTACAACCCTTCCATACCGCCCAGTCGGAGGCCGAAAACGCGATCCACCGCGCCACCGAATGGTCGATCAGCAAATCCTATGACTCGCTAATCGCTGAAGCTCTGCAACGCAGGGCAACGGCTGCACCATCACCCGGGGCTGGCGAACATTGGCTGCAGGAATATGTTTGTTTGGGCGCCGAAACGAGCCACCAGCACTACGAGCGACTCCTTGCACATTACGACATCAATGTCGGCGTGGTCGATCCGCAAAAAGGCCTCGACCTGGTCGGACGGCAGCTCATCGGCGACCTGTTGGTCTTCGCCAAGACAGGCTTCGCCCATATCCTGGACCGCGCTGTTGCAGAATCAGGCATCACGCCGCCCAGGGTCAACCTCGCCGCACAGGCCATTCTCGCCGGGCTCACCATACCGGTCCGCTGGGTACTGAACCGTATTGAGGATGCTCAGATACGCCGCCAGGTCGAGGCGATGCATGATGAACTGCTCAAGACCGGCAAGGTTGAGAAGAACCTTCCCGATGACGACCGCGCTATCCGGGAACTCTACAAAGCCGAGGTCCTCGCTCCAAGGGCCGCCAGCCGAGCGGCCGAGCGTGCCAAACGCGTCAAGAGCGGACGCGACAAGTCCGCCCGTCTGAACCTTCTTGGGATCGATCCCGCCCTGCGCGCCTCCACCATCGAGGACACTTCGCCCCCATTGCCGGAAACTCCAGCCAAGAGCACGGAGCCCCGCGAAGTGCGCCACTACCTCGAACTTGATAGCGAGGTCGAAGCCGCCCCATCGATTGGCAGAAAAATGAGCGAACTGCTGGAAGGTCTGGAAGTCCTCAAGGTGTCCGATCTTCTTGAAGCCGATCCTGCCAAGCTCGCATCCGGCCTCGCCGACAGCCGCATAACGGACTCTACCGTCATCCGCTGGCAGGATGAAGCGCGACTAATGCTCTCGATACCAGGCCTTCGCGTTTCGCAATCCAAGATGTTGGTCGGCGCGGGATACCGCTTCAGCGAGGATATCGCCGAAGCTGAGCCGCAGGAGCTTTCCGCCGCGATCCTCGCGTTCGCCGCGACCCAGGCTGGTCGAAGAATGCTGCGTGACGGCGAACCACCCGACATTGAGAAGATCAAGGCCTGGATCGACGCCGCCCACGCCACATCTCAGGCGGCATGACGGTCAACCGTTTCATTTGTCGAGTTTTAGCCCGCCCATCGGCGTCCTCTTGGACTGCAGTACGATGAAGAAAAACGCCACGGCGACAATCAGAAAAATGCCGCCAAATGTCCAGAACGTCGCACCGCTTCCCGCTATCCTGACGGCGTAGTCGATGATCGTCTGGTAGTTAGCCGCCGCCACAAGGGAACCAACCACACCAGCCATACGGCCCATGTTTTCAAAGTCTCTGTCCGCCTGGTCGTAGGATTTGAAAAAGTAGAAAACCAATAGAAGCGCCCACAGCACATAGGCGGCCAGGATCATCGGCGAAACATCGCGATAGACGCTGGCATGGGCAGTACCATAAAGCAGTCCCGAGGATTGCAGGAACGCCAGGTTCATCAACGGCCAGACAAGCATCGCCGCGGCCCCGATCAACACGCCGCGTTGCAGCTTGTTGAGATACGGTTCGTAGTGAGCTTCCAGCGTCTTGTGCCGCACCACCAGCAAAATCGCAATGGTGAACACAAGCAGCAAAAAGAACACCTTGAAAGGCAGCAGATAGCGGTGAACGAGCCCCGTGATAGCGCGGTTGTCGCCGTCCCTGTAGAGCCTGGATAGGGACTGCGAAAACCTTTCCTGCGCCTTGCAACAACTCTCCGCGTCGATAATGGTCTGCGTCACAAAGCAGTAGCGCTTTGCTTTGCGCTCTGGGTGATCCCCAATCAGAGGATCTGGCGCACAGTCCCGTACAAATTTCGACATACCTGCGCGCTTCTTGGCCTCCGCTCGCACCGAAGCCAGCGAATTTACCACCGGAGCTCGCTGACAAGACCCACCTGATTGCGCGCAACCCTCTGGATCCCCCTGATCCATCTCGAGGACGCTGGGCTTGATTTCAAACATCGACTTCAGACTGCCGCCGCCGCCGATGACGCTGCCGGCGACCAGCGCCAGCAGGATCGCGACCATGTATCCGATCATGAACCGGACCTTGCCGTTCGGAACATATTTCCAGTACAGGTCAACGAGAATGCTAGCGGGAACGAAGAGCGCGATCAGCGCCAGGACGCCGAATGTCGGGAAGAACACAAACAGGTGCGAATAGTATGCCGCCAGCGCCGTCCAATCGGTGCCCGCAGTGGCGCCGAAGTTATGGTCGACACCGAACTCATAATACAAAACCGCCGTTGTCGCGATGAACGACAAACCGAGGATGATGAAATTCACAGCAACAAAGATACGTGCCCCAGCTGACATGCTAAGCCCCCGTAGAGTACCTGTCGGCCGGTAACGAAGCGCGTTGCAGTCCTGGTGACAAGCGAGATTCGCACTACGTAGAAGCTGAATTCAGAATTAGACGGGAAAAACACCTGCAAGCTGTGGCCCCGTCAGCACGGTCACGCCCATTGTGCGCACCAGC
>JAUWFF010000343.1 GCA_030607105.1 Filomicrobium sp. | reverse complement strand
ACCCGTAGACGACCGGGCCGGAGTAATAGATGCGCGGGCGATAGTAGCGGCGATAGCGACGGTACTTGCGATAGGGCCGGTAGTAGCCGTAGCGGCGATAACGGCGGTAACGCCTATAGCCGCGGCGACGATAACGGCGGTAGCCACGGACACGACCGCGATATATGCGTCCGCGATAAGCCCGCCCGCGGAAACCACGTCCGCGGAAACCACGGCCTCGGAAACCACGTCCGCGGCGCCTTACGTCGGTTACGATTTTTCCACGCAGATCAGCGTTAAGTGCGCCGACGGTGGTTGCGACAGCGCCTGTTCCTGCCACCGCGCCAGCATGAGCCGGCACAGCAAAGGCGAGCAGGCCCACAGACAGAGCAGCGGCGAAAGCGACCGCGTATCCCCGTAAACCAACAGGGTTCATTTCTTCTCTCCTGAATTCGTGCCGACGGGCCCATGCTGAAGTCAAAACAATCTTAGCCCGTTTCCCGGCGAAGGTCAGCGACGGCCCCTGCGGTGTGATCGCCTGCAGGGGTCACATCAGCGGGCCTACGCACTCCTAAATTTCCCACGGCTGCCTGCAGTTTAGGCTGAAAAAGGTCGCAATGCGACCACTGTTTGTTCAATCTTTTTAGAAACTGGTTTCTACAATTTGGAAATAAGTCCGCCACGGCAAGATCGGGTTTACGTGGTTGCTGGCGAATGCGCTTCCAGCCACTCATCCAAATGCTGCAGTGCACGTGAAGACACCGCGCGCCGCTTTGCCATGCCGCGCTCCTTGCCCTTTAAGCGACGACCGACAGCATCGTGGGTGGGTGTATTGTCAGCAGCGGGGAGCAAGCCGTAGTTAATGTTCATTGGTTGAAACGACCGTGAGGACCCTTCACCATCGGCGGAGATATGTCCGCCAGTAATATGGGCCAATAGTGCTCCCATGGCAGTGGTTTTGGGGGGCAATGCGGGCAGCTGTCTGCGGCGCTCGGCAGCTGCAAAGCGACCTGTCAGAAGACCAACGGCGGCGCTCTCGATGTAGCCCTCGACACCCGTGATCTGACCCGCGAAGCGCAGCCGCGGATCGCTCTTCAGACGCAAGGTGCCGTCGAGCAGCTTCGGAGAATTCAGGAATGTGTTGCGATGCAGACCGCCCAGCCGCGCGAACTGAGCCTCCCCGAGGCCCGGTATCATGCGAAAGATCCGCGTCTGATCGGCATACTTCAGCTTGGTCTGGAAGCCGACCATGTTCCAAAGTGTTCCGAGCGCGTTGTCCTGGCGGAGCTGAACAACCGCATAAGGTCTCTCGTCGGGATTGCGGGGATCGGTGAGACCAACAGGCTTCATCGGTCCGAAGCGAAGTGTCTCCCGGCCACGATCGGCCATGACCTCAATCGGCAGGCAGCCGTTGAAGTAGGGAGTCGATGTCTCCCATTCCTTGAAGGACGTCTTTTCGCCGGCCAGCAGGGCGTCGATGAATGCCTCGTATGTCGGTTTGTCGAGCGGACAATTTAGATAGTCGGCGCCGGTTCCGCCTGGCCCTGGTTTGTCATATCGCGACTGGCGCCAAGCAATGTCGAGGTCAACGGACTCAAGATGGACGATCGGTGCGATGGCATCGAAAAAGGCGAGTTGGCCTTCACCGGTCAGTTCCAGGATGGCCTTGCTCAATGAGGGTGAGGTAAGTGGCCCCGTGGCGACAATGACGCTTTCCCACTCCGAAGGTGGCAGGCCCGCGACTTCGTTACGCTCGATGGTTATCAGCGGGTGTTCCTCGAGCCGCAGGGTGACTTCCTGGGCGAAGGCGTCGCGGTCGACCGCCAAGGCGCCGCCGGCTGGAAGTTTGTGCAGATCGCCAGCCGCCATGATTAGTGACTTGCAGCGGCGCATCTCCTCATGCAGCAAACCAACGGCGTTGGTCTCCCAATCGTCAGAGCGAAAGGAGTTGGAGCAGACGAGTTCGGCGAGGGCGTCTGTGTTATGAGCATCGGTCATCCGCACCGGACGCATTTCGTGCATCGTCACGGCAACGCCGGACTGGGCAATTTGCCAAGCAGCCTCCGAGCCGGCGAGGCCGCCGCCGACAACATGTACGCTGTTTTGATCCATCATTATGTGGAAGCTAAGCGAACGCGTCGCCGTTAACAATCGTTGAGCTCAGCATTCCGGCCGCCCGTCGCGATTTGACGCGGGCAAGGGTGGTGCAGTGACACGATGCGGCGCGACAAGCACCCGGGCAAGATTTCTATTTTGGGGCGTAGATCGTCGCCACGTGGGTTGGGAACATGGACGAGGTGTCGACCCATCTGCCGAGGCTGGAGATCCGGGATCTGGTGAGCGTGAATCTCACCGTTCCCCTATGGCAGGTGGGACGTTCACAGTAAGGCTTGGGGACCCCGTAGATGCGATAGCTGTGTGGTAGCTGGGCGCAATCACTTTCCCCGCCCGGTGTTGTCCAGCAGATCAGATAGGTGGTGATACCCGCCTGGGATTCATCATTGCTGGCAAATGCCAATGCGACCAGCAGGGTTGCGGCAAGGGTAATGGGCGTGCGCATCATACTTACTCCGGAACGCAAATCTCGTCCGCTGCCGTCAAGGTCATGGCGAGGACAATTGTTATCCTTCGTGCGAAAAACGTTGCCTTTGTTAAGTATTTACTGCGTCAAGCCAGAGATCAACGGCTCGTTCCGATGGCGCACCATTAACGTTGAGTCTTGGTGAACGGCTCAGCCCGAGCGGTACACGCGATGGGCATGCCAAATGGCAATCACGAGTACGATAGCTCCTCCGCCCTGGTGCAGGAGACCCAACCAGATCGGGATTTCCGAGGCATTCCCGGCGGCCAGCAACGTCCAGATTCCCAGGCCGGCCTGGGTGAGAAACGCGAGCATTAGGACCTTTGCGGACGCGATAAGGTATTGCGCTGCCCGGTTGAGGGAAACTGTATGCCAAACAGAGAGGCCGACGAGCAGATAGGCAAGCAGCCGGTGGATGAACTGGACCGTCACGGGGTTGTCGGTGAGATTCAGATACCAGGGCGATAATGCCATCAACCCGTCGGGTATCAGGGACCCGT
>JAUWFF010000131.1 GCA_030607105.1 Filomicrobium sp. | reverse complement strand
CAAATGCCAAAACGATCCTGGCGCAATAATCTTTACTGGTAAGAACATGACGGAGCGCGTCATTGATCGCCATCAACTTGGCACCCATAAAACGAACACGGACTTATTTGGGGCGCTGAATCACTCAGCAAATGAAGCATGTGTCGCTATCCATTACCGCCCCTTTCGCGTAACACTGATAACGACAGTCAGATTTGCAAAGATTTCCTCATGGACCTGCCGCTCGCCGTCGACTTGGCCCGCATTCAGTTTGCGTTCACGGTTTCCTTTCACATCGTTTTCCCCGCTTTCACAATTGGGCTTGCCTCTTATCTCGCCGTACTGGAGGGCCTCTGGCTGATCACCGGTCGGCAGGTTTACATCGACACCTTCAAGTACTGGCTCAAAATCTTCGCCCTTTCGTTTGCCATGGGCGTCGTCTCTGGCATCGTCATGAGCTACCAGTTCGGCACCAACTGGAGCGTCTTTTCCGACAAGACAGGCCCCGTCCTAGGTCCTCTGATGGGCTATGAGGTCCTGTCCGCCTTCTTCCTTGAAGCCGGCTTCCTCGGCGTCATGCTGTTCGGCATGGATCGCGTCGGCAAACACCTGCATTTCCTTGCCACTCTCCTTGTCGCTTTCGGCACGTTCTTTTCTGCCTTCTGGATCCTCTCCGTGAATAGCTGGATGCAGACCCCTGCGGGCTACGAGATCAACGAAGTTGGCCAGTTCGTGCCGGCCGACTGGTGGGAGATCATCTTCAACCCGTCTTTCCCTTACCGCCTGGTTCACATGGTGCTTGCGGCTTACCTGACCACCGCCTTTGTCGTCGGCGCAGTCGGCGCATGGCATCTCCTGCGCGACAAGACCAATGAGATTGCCCGCGTGTCTTTTTCAATGGCGATGTGGATGGCCGTCGTGGTCGCGCCGATCCAACTCTTCGCCGGTGACTTGCATGGCCTCAATACCCTCAAGCATCAGCCCGCCAAGATTGCCGCCATGGAAGGCCACTTTGAAACCGAAAGGGGCATGCCCCTTCTGCTCTTCGGCTGGCCCGACATGGAGGCTGAAGAGACCCGCTACGCCATCGGCATCCCCAAACTCGGCAGCCTAATTCTGACCCACGAATGGGACGGCGAGGTCAAGGGCTTGAAGGCCTGGCCGAAAGAAGAACGACCTTACGCGCCGGTTTTGTTCTGGAGTTTCCGGATAATGGTCGGCATTGGAATGCTGATGATCGCCATCGGTGTCTGGTCGCTAGGCTGCAGGTTCACGGGCCGTCTGTTCGAACCAGGGCTCATTCATCGGGCTGCGATCTTCATGGGGCCGATGGGATTTGTCGCGGTGCTCGCCGGCTGGATCACGACCGAGATGGGCCGCCAGCCGTACACGGTTTACGGACTTCTCAAGACAACCGACTCCGTCTCCCCGCTGGCGGCGCCGGCAGTGGGGACTTCTCTGGTCGCCTTCGTCATTGTCTATTTCCTCGTGTTCGGCGCTGGGGTCTATTTCCTACTGCGACTGATGGCCAAACCGCCCGAACCCGGTGAACGCGGCCTGCCACCAAGTGAACCCACCCGCTCAACAGGTATCACGCCCACTCCGCCGCTTAGATCCCCGGGCGATGCCGGCATTGTCCGGCCAGGCGAGTAGGAGGTTAGCATGGAACTCGATCTGGCATTCATCTGGGCCATCCTCATCGCCTTCGCCGTGCTTGCCTATGTCGTCCTCGACGGCTTCGACCTCGGCCTCGGCATCCTGTTTCCATTCTTCAGAAACGACCGCCAGCGAGACGTGGCGATGAATACCGTCGCGCCGATCTGGGATGGTAACGAGACCTGGTTGGTCCTTGGTGGCGGTGGCCTGTTCGCGGTCTTTCCGCTTGCCTACGCAGTCATCATGCCAGCCCTTTATGCCCCGATCATCGCCATGCTGCTCGGGTTGATTTTTCGCGGCGTCGCCTTCGAGTTCCGTTGGAAGGCAAACACCTCCAGGGCCGTTTGGGATTGGTCATTCACCGTTGGCTCGTTCGTGGCCGCTTTTGCGCAGGGCATAGCCCTTGGCGCCCTGGTCCAGGGCATCGATGTTGTTGACCGTGCCTATGCTGGCGGCTGGTGGGACTGGCTCACGCCATTTTCGATAACGACCGGAATCGCCGTGGTCATCGGCTACACCTTGCTTGGTGCCACCTGGCTGATCGTAAAAACCGAAGGTGAAGTGCAGCAGCAGGCTTATGATTGGGCATGGACGGCCGCTGCCGGCACCGTCGCTATGATCGGCGTCGTCAGCCTGTGGACACCCTTCCTCAATGACATCTTCATGCAGCGCTGGCTGGCCTTCCCCGCGGTTCTATATGCCGCCCCTGTGCCGCTCCTCGTAGCCGCTGCCACCTACAGCCTCTTTAAGGGCTTACAGATGCGCCGCGAACTGCAGCCGTTCCTATCAGCCCTAGCCCTTTTCGTCTTGAGCTTCATCGGGCTTGGAATCGGCTTCTATCCCTACATGGTGCCTCACTCGATCACGATCTGGGAGGCCGCCGGTCCCGATTCTAGTTTGCTCTTCCTGCTGGTCGGGGCATCCATCCTGCTGCCGCTCATTCTGGCCTATACCGCCTATTCCTACTGGGTATTCCGCGGCAAAATCCGCGAAGGAGAAGGTTACCACTGATGCCCTCCAGGCTGCCAACCACCTCCCACTTGCGCGGCACTGGCGCATCGAGCGCTGGTGAAACAACAGACGGAGAACAAAAAACCAGGCCTTTCCTCCACCGCTTCACCTGGTTCATCGCCATCTGGGCCGCGAGCGTGGCCTTTCTAGGCCTGGTCGCAGCACTTATTCGACTTGCGTTGTAGATGCCTCTTTATCATCGCGGCGCCTCCAAAGGAAACTACATTCCCTCATTGCCCCTACTGCCGGCAAGGAACCATTGCGTCGACCAAGTCGCAAAATAATAATTCTAAATTCAACTAATTTCGAAACATCTTTCCTCTTTTTGGGCCTGAAGATCTGGATTGCAGGAAAATATTTCGCTATCTATTCTCATGCAGAATCAATGATGCGGCGCAACAAGCCGCGCATCCGGAGATGATTTGCGAGATGAAGACGATCCACATCCATGTGGAGCTGCCCGACGGCAGCCGCCACACGCTTGAAGCTCCCGAAGGCTACCGCGTCATGGAGGTCATCCGCGATTACGGCCTCCCTATCAAAGCCGAATGCGGCGGCGCCTGCGCATGCGCGACCTGCCACATCCGCGTTGCTGATGAGTGGGTGGAACGGGTCATCCCGCCGCGCGACGAGGAAATCGACAAACTCGATGAGATCCACGGAGCCGACGACAACTCGCGCTTATCCTGCCAGCTGCTGACAGATACCGCCATCGATGGCCTGATCGTCAAACTTGAGGCGGACAGCTTGTCGAGTGGCGCCCTTACTCGCGTTGATTACCCGGCCCCGACATTGGAGGTCGCAAGCTAAGCCATGCGCACCGCCCAAACTTCAAAACCATCCCAAGCGCTGCCGCACGATCAGTCACGCGTCTTACTCGTGGGTGCCGGTCCCGGTGATCCGGAACTGCTGACCCTGAAAGCAGTCCGCGCGCTCGAGGCCGCGGACGTCATTTTATATGATGAACTCGTTGACCGCGCCGTCCTCAAGCATGCCCGTCGAGAAGCGCTGCTGACGCATGTGGGCAAGCGCGGCGGACAACCGAGCTGGAAACAACCAGACATTCATAATCTCATCCTCAGCCATGCCGCACATGCCAAGACTATCGTCCGCCTCAAAGGCGGCGATCCACTGGTCTTCGGCCGCGGCGGCGAGGAAATCGCAATGCTTCGCTCCGCCGGCATCCAGGTGGAAATCATCCCCGGCATCACCGCAGCGGTCGCGGTCGCCGCCTCGACTCAGATACCCCTCACCCACCGCGATTATTCCCGCACAGTCACATTCCTTTCCGGCGCCGGACCCGGCCACGGACTGCCGGACTTCACGCATATCGACCTGGAAGCACTCAACGACGGCCAGCATACCCTCGCTGTCTATATGGCTGTGAAAACGGCTGGCGCCCTTGGCCTGACATTGCTGCAAGCGGGCTGGCCGGCAAGCACCCCCGTCCTGGCAGTAGAAAACGCTTCACAGCCGAACGAACGGCGCATCCGCGCCACGGTTACGGAGCTTGCCAAGAAGCCTACGGCACTTGCCCTTGAAGGTCCGACCGTTCTGCTGGTCGGCCGAGTCGCCGGTCTACCGGTGCAGGGCTCACTCGACATCATTGAAACCACAATTGAGCGGGTTCAGACCCACAATCGGGAGCTTGCTTATGCCTAGCGTCATCACCGCAAACCGACTTGTCGACGGCATTGTTGTGTACTTGTCCGCAGACGACAAATGGCTGACCGACCTTGGCTTGGCCCGCGTTGCCGACGACGAGGCGGGCCTGGAGAAGCTGACCGCCATCGCCGGTCAGGCGGCCGCCGATCATATCATCGTCGGAGCCTACTCAATGGCCGTCGATTTGCACGAAGGCGTTCCTGGACCGAAGTCCGTTCGCGAACAAATCCGCGCTGCGCATCGCCCGACCATCACCGCCGTCAATGAGGCCCGCTGATGTACCGCTACGATGATTTCGATCGCTACTTCCTCAATGACCGGAACCGTGAGTTCCGCGCCCAGGTCGAGCGCCGCCTTGCCGGACAACTGACGGAAGACGAATTCAAGCCACTAAGGCTGATGAACGGTGTCTACCTGCAGCTCCACGCCTATATGCTGCGCGTGGCGATCCCCTATGGCGTGCTTTCCACCCGCCAGCTCCGCCAGTTGGGCATGATCGCGCGCCGCTGGGACAAAGGCTTCGGACATTGGACGACACGCCAGAACATCCAGTTCAACTGGATCAAGCTGGTCGACGTGCCCGATATTCTCGAGGCATTGGCCGAGGTCGACATGCACGCCATCCAAACCAGCGGCAACTGCATCCGCAACGTCACCGCGGACCCGTTCGCAGGCGCCGCCGCCGATGAAATCGAGGACCCGCGGATTTGGGCCGAGATCCTTCGGCAGTGGTCGACGAACCATCCCGAGTTCACGTTCCTGCCGCGCAAATTCAAAATTGCCATTACCGGCGCCCTTGAAGATCGCGCCGCTATCGCCTTCCACGATATTGGCATCCGCATTGTCGGCGGACCAAACCGCACCTTCGGTTTCCGCATCTACGTCGGCGGCGGACAAGGCCGCACGCCTTATGTCGCGCAGGAGATGAAGGAGTTCCTACCCCCCGAACATCTGC
>JAUWFF010000047.1 GCA_030607105.1 Filomicrobium sp. | reverse complement strand
CATTGATTCCGACCGCCTCAACGTCGCTGACCCCAAGGTTTTCGAACGCGATCCGCTCAATATCCTGCGCTTATTCGAACAAGCCGCGCGGACGGGCACCTTCCTCCACCCGCACGCCGTTCGCCTGCTGCGAACCTCAAGCCGCCTGATCGACAAGTCCGTGCGCATAAACCCGGAGGCTAACCGGATTTTCCTGTCGCTGCTCACCAACCCTGAAACGGCGGCGACGTCGCTGCGTCGCTTGAACGATTCTGGCGTGCTCGGCCGCTTCATACCGCCCTTCCGGCGCGTCGTCGGTATGATGCAATTCAACATGTACCACCACTACACGGTGGACGAGCATCTGATCCGCACGGTCGAAAAACTATGCGATATCGAACGCGGTGAGGCCGTTGAGGAACTGCCTCTGTCCACCAGGATTTTCCGCACGGTGCGAAACCGGAAAGTCCTCTATGTCGCTGCCTTCCTTCATGACATCGGCAAGGGTCGGCGCGAAGACCACTCCAAGGTCGGCGCCCGCATCGCCAGAGAGCTTTGCCCGCGTTTGGGGCTGACACCCAGCGAGACCGAAACGGTCGCCTGGCTTATCGAAGAGCACTTGACGATGAGCAACATCTCTCAACGCCGCGATCTGGCCGACCCGCGCACGATCCGCGATTTCGCCAATACGGTAAAGAGTATGGACCGCTTGAATCTGCTCCTGCTACTCACCGCTGCCGACATAAGGGCTGTCGGTCCGGGTACATGGAACGGCTGGAAGGGTCAGCTTCTGCGCACCCTCTACAACGAGACCGAGCTGTTGCTGACGGGCGGACACACCCGCGAAGACCGACGCGATCGGGTCGAAAAATCCCAACAGGCGCTGGCCGAGGCCCTTCGCGAGAAGGGCTGGGACAAGGCCAGCATTGATGCGACCCTGCGCCGGTTCTTTGAGGACTATTGGCTGCTCTTCGAATCCGACGTGAACTTGGAACATGCCGTTTTCATGCGCCAGGCACATGAAAACGATGAGCGCTTGGCAGTGGCCCATAAGACGGACGCATTCACCGCCGTTACCGAACTCACGATCCTGGCGCCGAACCATCCGCGCCTACTGTCACTGTTTGCTGGTGCCTGTCTCTCGGTTGGCGCCGATATCGTCAGCGCCCACATCACCACCACCCGGGACGGGCTCGCCCTCGACACGTTTTTGCTACAACGCGAATTTGAGGAGGACGCTGATGAGGAACGCCGGGCCGGCCGTATCCGTACGCTGATCGAGCGCTATCTAAAGGGTGAAGCCAGGGTGCAGAAAGTGCTGGCCGACCGCCGAAGCGAGCACCGGCTCGAGGCCTTCAGTGTCAGTCCCCGCGCCATCGTCAATAACGAGCTCTCGGACCATTATACGGTCATTGAGGTTTCCGGGCGCGACCGTCCGGGTCTGCTTTACGAGCTGACGAGCGAACTGTCTGATTTGTCGCTTGATATCTCATCAGCGCATATCGCGACCTTCGGTGAGAAGGTGATCGATGTTTTCTATGTTACAGATCTGACCGGCCGCAAGGTTTCCGGCGAAAAGCGCCAGAAAGTCATCGGCGATCGGCTCGGAGAAATTGTCGATATCGACGACGAGGCTTAACCAGAATCCCAAAACGGATCTGCTGCGTCACGACAAGGCCATCAGCCCGGCACGATTTATTGCCAAAACAGGCTCTTGCGATTCTCTTGTCCTGGGTCTACTGCGCTCCTCATGCTCTATCGCGCTTTCGCAACCGTTGGCGGCCTAACGATGGTCAGCCGCTTGCTTGGTTTCATCCGAGATATCCTGATCGCCGCAGCCCTGGGTTCCGGCGTTGTTGCGGACGCGTTTTTTGTCGCCTTTCGCTTTCCCAATCTATTTCGCCGCTTGTTTGGCGAAGGCGCCTTCAATTCGGCGTTTGTGCCACTGTTTGCCAAGCGCCTGGAGGGCGAGGGAGAGGGTGAGGCGCGACGCTTCGCCGAGGAGGCGATGTCGGTCTTGTTCATCTGTTTGTTGGTGCTGTCAGTGCTCATCATCCTGGCGATGCCTTGGCTGATGGTGCTGCTTGCCCCCGGTTTTGTCTCAAACCCAGACAAGTATGACCTTACCGTCCTGCTGTCGCAGATCGCATTTCCTTATCTGTTGTGCATGTCGATCGCTGCGCTGCTGTCCGGTGTGTTGAACTCCCTCAACCGGTTTTGGGCAGCCGCGGCGACCCCAATCCTTCTCAACATCGTGCTGATCACCGCTATTTCGTTGGCGATCTGGTTTGGATACACGGAACGCTTCGGCGCAGGGATCATTCTTGCGGTCGGTGTGGCGATTGCCGGCGTAGCACAGCTGGTAATGCTATGGATTGCCGTGCGTGCGGCTGGCCTCAAACTGAAGTTGCGCTGGCCACGCTATACCGCCGGCGTGAAACGTCTCGTGGAGCTTGGCATCCCGGGAGTGATCGCGGGCGGGATCACCCAAATCAACATTGTCGTGGGAACCATGATCGCCACGCTGCAGGCTGGCGCAGTCTCCTACCTTTACTATGCCGACCGCCTCTATCAGCTGCCGCTCGGTATCGTCGGTGTTGCGATTGGCGTCGTCCTACTGCCGGACCTGTCCCGGAAGCTACGTGCTGGTGAACATGCCACCGCCATGCACAACCAGAACCGTTCCCTGGAAGTTGCGTTGCTCTTGACCATCCCCGCTGCCGTCGCCCTTGCCATCGCCGCGGAGCCGATCATTCGCGTCCTTTTTGAGCGCGGTGCGTTCACCGTGGCCGATACCGCCGCCACCGCGCCGGCCTTGGCCGCCTTCGCGATCGGTCTGCCGGCATTCGTCCTGATCAAGGTCTTTCAGCCGGCCTTCTTTGCCCGTGAGGATACCAAGACCCCGATGCGTTTCGCTGCCGTCAACATGCTCGTCAACGTCATCGGCTCCCTCGCATTATTCTTTGCATTCAAACATATGGGCCGGCCGCCGCACGTCGGCATCGCCTTAGCCACATCAATTGCGGGCTGGGTCAATGTGCTGCTGCTGTGGGGAACGCTTCGCCAGCGCGGCGACTTTGTCGGCGATGCTCGCCTGCTGCGAAATCTGCCGATCATTACCGCCGCCAGCCTGGCCATGGGGGCGGTACTATGGTTCGCGCTTCCGCTGCTGGCCCCGTACTATAGCGCCGACGCCATCTTGCTCGTCCAGGTGGCAGCATTGGCGGCCATCGTTTCGATCGGGCTCATCGTCTTTTTTGGTCTGGTCCTGGCCACGGGCGTGCTCGATTTGCGCAGTGTTGCAGGAGCCGCACGCAATCGCACGGCTTGACCAACCAACATACCAAGATGCATTTTTTTGATCCGTGGTCGGTCAAGTCGAAACTAGTCATCAAGCTGATGAGTTTTACGTTGGCCCCGAAGATAGCTGAGTGCGCGTTGATGATCAGGGACTTCTCATGAGATCCCATTCTCGCCGCCGCGGTGTTATTCATCGGTCTCCTGCCCCAGGTGCAATCCGCCGATCTCACAAGGTACGGCCTCAAGGATAGCCTTCCTCCAGACCGGCACGTTGATCGCATAGTCTTCAGAATTGAAGTTGGGGTCACCGGCTTGACCGCGAGGCCCGCGAATTGGTTTTCGACAATGCCACCGGCCGTAAGGTGAGCGAGCTGTTCTGGTCCCTCGGAGACGTCACGATGCTTAATGCGAAGGTCACTTTGCGCGTTACCGACTGGTTCCGGTAGCGGGCGTAGGGCTCACTTGCGATGAGCGCTGATTCAGTGATGGACGACTATGATTGATTGTCCGGTGGCAGCAACTGGTCACATTACCCCGATACAGAGTTCAAACACGCCCACATGCTCGATCTCGGGGCCGAGCTGCGTTTCCTTGATCACAGAGGTTTCGAACTGCTCGCCCTTGGTGGCTAAAAGTGGGATCCCTTGTCCTGGGAAGCCCGCCGCGGCAGCTAGATCGATTCGGTTAGCGGCTTCCGCGACACGGCAGGTGACTTCACTTCCGGGCGCCCTAGCATCAGTTGCACGGAGGATTTCAGGACACCCTATGTGGGTTTGGGCGCCGGGTTCGCGTATGGACCGTATCCGTACGCGGCTTGGTGGTCGCCTCCAACGTTGCCAGGGGTGACGACAAGAATACCAACCACCTGCGCAATCTGCTGTTCGTGTCTGAGTTCAAGAATGGCCGCTTTATCATGGAGCAAGCTGAGCTCGCCTGTAATTTCAGCGGCCGGCTTGCCATTGTCGGCAGCTATCAATACCAGAACTATGATGAGGTCCGTGGCACTACTAAAATTCTGCACAAGCCGACAGGTCTCGTCTTTTCTGGCTGCGGACCAGCGGCTAGCGGCTCCGAACTAGAAACGCAAGTGTTCTCACTAGCCACCGGCTACGCTCTCCTGTGATTTCAAATCGGCTATGTTGACGGGCAAGTTGGAAGGGCCCGCCGGTCACAGACTTCGTGCCCTTCTGCATTGTTTTGCTGCAGCCCCTAAGAGGGCTTGCACGACACCCGCCGACGCGCCATAACCCGCGCTCGTTAATGCCCACTTGTCATGCTCGCGCGGAGCTCCACCGAATGAAATTTCAAGAGCGCGTTTTTTCAGGAATGCAGCCCACCGGTAGTCTGCATCTCGGCAACTATCTAGGTGCGATGCTGAAGTGGATAGACCTGCAGAAAACGCACGAGTGCATCCACTGCGTCGTCGATTTGCACGCGATCACCGTATGGCAGGATCCCGCAGAACTTCGCCAGGCGATCCGACAGGTGACGGCGGCCTATATCGCTGCCGGCCTCGATCCTCAAAAGAGCATCCTGTTCAACCAGAGCCAGGTTTCGGCCCACGCGGAGCTTGCCTGGGTATTCAACTGCGTGGGCCGCCTTGGCTGGCTCAACCGCATGACGCAGTTCAAAGAGAAGGCCGGCAAGGACCGGGAGAACGCGTCTGTTGGGCTTTACGCGTATCCGTGCCTGATGGCTGCCGACATCCTTGCCTACCGCGCCACCCACGTCCCCGTCGGCGATGATCAAAAACAGCATTTGGAGCTGGCCCGCGACATTGCTCAGAAATTCAACAACGACTTCGCTGCACAGATCGAAGCCGCCGGCCGTGGGGACGGCGCATTCTTCCCCTTACCCGAACCAGTCATCACCGGTCCTGCAACCCGCGTGATGTCGTTGCGTGATGGAACGCGCAAAATGTCGAAATCAGAGCCGTCGGAAATGTCCCGCATCAACCTGACCGACGACAACGACACGATTGCCAAGAAAGTAAAAAAGTCGAAGACCGATCCCGATCCGCTGCCCAGTGAGATTGATGGCCTGTTGGGACGCCCCGAGGCCGACAACCTCGTCGGCATTTTCGCCGCACTCGCGGGCAGCCAGAAGGCGGAAGTTTTGAAGGAATTCGGCGGTCGCCAGTTCTCTGAGTTCAAGCCAGCGCTGGCCGATCTCTGCGTCGCCCAAGTGGGCCCGATCGCGGAACGAGTGCGCGGCCTCATGGATGATCCGGCGGAAATCGACCGAATTCTGGTCGATGGCGCGGACCGCGCGCGCACGCTCGCCGCTCCCATACTCGCGGATGTTAAGGACATCGTCGGATTTGTGCGTGCCAAGTCGTAGTTGCGGCCTGGGCGGTGTGCAGCTGCGAGAAATGGGGAACTCCGGCCCGAGCAAACCGGGGTCCGAGCGTTTTCGTGGACAGGACGCCATCCTTCATGGACAATCGGACCCTGAAATGCGCCGAGCCGTAACAACACCGGCAAGGCATCGTTTTTCGCTGCTAAGGATCGCGAACCAAGTATGAAACCACGCCGATCTTTCGAAGCTGGCCACCAACGCAAGTTCCTGCTCATCATCGATGAAGAGCCGGAGGTCGAGAGCGCCGTATTTTTTGCCGCCAGCCGTGTTGCTCACTCCGGCGGCTCATTAGTGTTGCTCTATGTCATAGAACCGCAGGGCTATCAGCACTGGATGGGTGTGCGCCAGATCCATATCGAGGAAGAAACAACCAAAGCCAAGGCCCTCTTCCGCCTGCAACGCCGAAAGCTCAATCAGGTCGGTTTCGAGGATGTGGTTACCGAGGACGTTATCAAGGAAGGCTCCAAGGTCGACACCATTATGGAGATGATCGACGAAGATGAGGATATCGCTTTGATGGTTCTTGGCGCTTCAACAGATCCCAAGGGGCCTGGTCCCCTGGTCTCAACCCTTGTGGGCGGAAAGGCCGCAGGCGCCTTCCCCGTCCCGATCACGGTGGTTCCAGGGCATCTTTCCCTTGACTACATCAAGGCGTTGGCTTGAGGCTCTCGGGCCCGTCTGACAATTTTTCCACTCGTGAAAACTCGACGTCAGGGCTCGACATTTGTATTCTCGTCACCTACTTGATGTCCTAGAACGGTTCTAAATGACCAAGGTGCTGTCAGGCGCGTTTGAGCCAGGATTCTGAGCCAAGGTGTCCGAATTCGAGAGAACAAGTGATGTTTATTCAGACTGAGGCAACGCCGAACCCGGCCACGTTGAAATTCATCCCAGGTCGCTTAGTGCTCACTGCCGGCACAGCGGATTATCGCGTCGGGGACGATGCCGATGCATCGCCGCTTGCAACGCGGCTGTTCGAGATTGACGGGGTAACCGGCGTATTTCTGGGCTCCGACTTCATCTCGGTGACCAAGGGCGAGGCTGATTGGCAGCACCTGAAGCCGGCGGTCCTCGGCGCTATCATGGAACACTACATGTCGGGCGCACCGGTGGTCACTTCTGGCGAAGGCAATGATGTCGCCGAGGGCAACTATGATCCCGCTGACGAGCAGATCGTCGCGACCATAAAAGAACTTCTAGAGACGCGTGTCCGCCCTGCGGTTGCCCAGGATGGCGGTGACATCACCTTTCAGGGGTTCCGTGAGGGCATCGTTTACTTGCAGATGCGTGGCGCCTGCTCGGGCTGCCCATCGTCAACCGCGACTCTGCGCCACGGAATTGAAAATCTGCTCCGCCACTTCTGCCCCGAAGTGCAGGAAGTTCAGGCTATCTGACGCCGCGGTGCAGCGCCTGGCCGATGGTTTTATTCAAAACCCCGCCGCACCGGCGGGGTTTCTTGTTTGTGCAGATTAAACGCTTTCAGATTGAATAGAGGAAGGCATGTCGAACCCGCTCCCCATCGCCGCGTTAAACCAGGTTTTCTTGGATGCCCGGACCCACAACACTTGGAGTGACAAGGATATCAGCGTCGAACAGCTCTGTCAGCTCTTCGACATCCTCAGGATGGGACCGACCAGCGCCAACTGTTCACCCGCGCGGTTCTACTTCGTGAAGTCAAACGAAGCCAAGGCGCGCCTCAAGCCCCATCTGTCGGGAAACAACGCTGAAAAGACGATGCAGGCCCCGGTCTGCGTGATTATCGGCTACGACATGGAGTTCTACGAGCACCTTCCAAAGCTCTTCCCCCACACCGACGCCAAGAGTTGGTTTGTTGGCAATGACGCCAAAATTGCCGAGACCGCGTTCCGCAATGGCACACTGCCGGGCGCCTATCTCATCATGGCCGCACGCGCGCTCGGTCTTGATTGCGGTCCGAT
>JAUWFF010000249.1 GCA_030607105.1 Filomicrobium sp. | reverse complement strand
GGGACGCTCGTTGTCGTAACAAAAACCGTTACCGTCGTACCCGATGCGGACAACACCTCCCTCGAAGGCGATAAACTTCGCAGAGCTGTCACTGGTCGCCAGGGAACGCAATCTGGGCGCCGAATACGCAGGCCGCAACGGCTGCGCGGCGAACAGGCTGAGAATATCGGTAAGCAACAACTCCTGATGCTGCTGCTCGTGGTTGATTCCAAGTTCGATGAGCTCGGAGACTTCGGAGCGTTGGCCCCCCGCGCCATCCATCAGTTTGGCCAACGCCTCATCAACGTGCGCGCGGTAGTCGCGTACTTTCCCCGCGCTGGGCCGTGTCAGCAAACCGCGGAGGGCGCGCGGATGCCGATCGCCCTGCGTTTCGTAATACGAGTTGAAGCAGTAATTGAATTGCTCTGAGAATAACTTATACCCTGGCAGATAATCCTGCAGGACCATCGCCTCGTAAAACCATGTCGTGTGTGCCAGGTGCCATTTGGTCGGGCTCGCATCATCCATAGCCTGTACGACCTGGTCCTCGTCCGACAGTGACTTTGCCAGGTCCGACGAAAGCCTGCGACTTTCCCTAAGACGCTGAATGAGAGACACATGATCCGCTGAAGGACGGCTTCCAGCGGTCTGGGAGTTCGTACTCGGCACGCTAACGCCTTTCGTTTGATTGGCCTCGGTCGGGTTTCAATTGATTTCCGGGGCGGGAAGCATGTCGCGGACTAATCCCATGCATCGGGTTGGCCAAAGACCTACGCACGTCAGCCCGAATTGGTGCTGCTTGATACCGTCCGCGTGCCTTGCTTATTGTGATCGAAGCATGCCCAAGCCGTGGCCGGGAGGAAAGCCGACCCACTTATATTGGCAGTTCACAAATGCTTGAAGCTGAAGCAGTCATTGAGGTTACCTGCGGGCCGGCACCCCCACTGTGCCCTAATCGGCAGGGCGCCACCCTTCAGGGGTGAGGTGTTCCTGCGGTTTGAATCGGATCTTGTAATCCATCTTCTGTGACCCGGCGACCCAATACCCCAAATACAGATACGGCAGTCCCCGGCGGCGTGTCCGCTCAATGCTCTCAAGGATCATATAGGTGCCAAGACTGCGTACATCCTCGTCGGAATCAAAAAAGCTGTACACCAGCGACACCCCGTCGGAGAGCCGATCGCATAACGCCACGGCCTTCAGCGGGCCAACCGGAAGCGACTGCGATAGCGGGTCCTCAGGCTTCAGCCGGTATTCAATGAGAAATGTCTCGATGGGACTGTCTTCGATCATCACCGAGAAGTCGAGGACCGTCATATCGGCCATGCCGCCATCACTGTGGCGAGAATCTATATACCGCCGAAACAGGGCATACTGTTCGGACGTTGCCACCGCCGGGACCGAAGTTGCGACAAGGTCCCTGTTGCGGGCAACGATGCGGCGCATGGATCTACCAGGTTGGAAGTCATCAACCGGGACGCGCACCGATACGCATGCATTGCAGCCGTCGCAGTGCGGCGTGTATGCGATGCTCTGACTGCGCCGAAAACCACCCTTCAGCAGATTATCGATGAGCGCCATCGGCCTGTCGACGGTGAGATGCGTGAAGAGCTTTCGCTCTTTGCGCCCGGCCAGATAAGGACACGGCTGAGGCGCAGTTATATAGAACTCCGGAAAGTTTTTATGCGGAGCTGACATTTAGCGCTCACCGTCTGGTTTGTTGCTCGCCCGGTTCGCCTGGCGATCGTTACGATCATATGTGACTGTTTGAGAGTCGATCAACCCAGCGCGAGAACAACCATAACAGCCTGTCGAAAACACCTGTTCAGAACGTGCAATGCACAAATGAGTGGACACGCTGACAAGGCGATTGCACAAGGCGTTAAACTTGAGGTTTACGGTCCTGCCGTATCTGAGCCCGCTTCTTAATACACTTGTGAGGAATCAATGAGCATTGAGGTCGTTCGTGACTACTACGGCAGAATTCTGCAAACGAGCGCCGACCTTAAGACCGATGCCTGCTGCACATCCGGCGGGATGCCCGACTATCTAACTGAGGCACTTTCCAATGTGCACGATGAGGTGCTTGCCAAATTCTACGGTTGTGGACTTGTGTTGCCAGAGGCCGTCGAAGGAACACGCGTGTTGGATCTGGGCTGCGGCAGCGGGCGCGACGTCTACGCCCTGGCGCAGTTGGTGGGTGCCACCGGCGAAGTGGTCGGTGTCGACATGACCGACGAGCAATTGCACGTTGCCGAGAAGCACGTTGAATGGCATCAGGACCGTTTTGGTTACCCGAGAGCCAACACACGTTTCCTCAAAGGTTACATCGAGAAGTTGTCGGACCTGAATTTGAAGCCGGCAAGCTTTGACTTGGTCGTATCAAACTGTGTCGTCAATCTCTCACCTGACAAGGGTGCGGTCCTGCGCGGCGCGCTCGAACTTCTGAAACCTGGCGGAGAAATCTATTTCGCCGATGTCTACGCCGATCGCCGTCTGGATGACGATATCAAAGAGCACCCCGTTCTGCTTGGGGAGTGCCTTGGCGGTGCGCTCTACTGGAACGACTTCCTTCAACTTGCCAGACAAAGCGGCTTCACGGACCCCAGGCTGGTCTCCGCCCGCCCGCTCGAAGTGAATGACTCCTCAATCATCGAAAAGATTGGAGCGGCCCGTTTTGTGTCCGCCACCTATCGACTCTTCAGAATTGATGAAATGGAGGCGGGTTGCGAGAACTACGGTCAGACCGCGATTTATCTCGGCGGGATCGCAAACCACTACAACGTTTTCCACCTTGACGCTGACCGCGCCTTTCCCCGCGGTCAGGTTGTTCCCGTCAGCGGCAACACGCAGAGGATTCTGTCGACCTCGCGCTTCAGGCAGCATTTCGAATTAATCGGGAATTGCAGTCGACACTATGGCGTGTTTCCAGGAGGAGGCGCAAAGGATCCTATTGAGATGGCTTACGGAGAGGCGACGACTGCCGCTGTCGAGCCAATTAATTCAACCTGCTGCTGATCACCACCGCAGCGGGTTGGACGGCTCGCGCGCCCGGCCAGCGGAACATAAAAAGGGGTCCGCGTTACGCGCCCTCTTCGATTTCATCGTACGCGGACCAGCTGGTCGTCAAAACTGCGTCGCCAGACGCCCCATAACATCAAGCAGTGACTCCGGCCTTGGCGCCGTACCAGCGTCAATTGCGGCATGCGTCAACCAAGCGAGCCCGCCAAGCGAAACAACCAAGATGAAAACACCCACCACGAGGCGCTTGAAAAACCACACGGCCGTAACGCCCGACTGCTGCTCAGGTTTCGCGGCTTCCAGCTCACCGACCGTCATTTTTGCTTGATTCCCCAGATGCGAACGACCAGGAACTCACAAGTCCCATCGCAGCCCGCCTGTGCCAAAGCCGCACCGCTGGGTCCCGTGAACCTTCCCCCCACTCGTGCTTGCGCTAGTAATTGATCCAGGTCAAGGCGCAGCTGAGAACAACTGAATTGCTGAATTCAGCGTGGCTTTGACAACACGCTCGTGGGCTGGCAGTCGGCCAGTGGCGTCGCCCTAGAGCAAAGGCCGGGACTGATTGACTAGCGCGGCGGTCGCCGGCAAGTCCACCTTGCCTGATCCCATGACCGGGATGTTGGCGACCACGAGAATATGCTTGGGCACCCACAGTTCGGGGAAGCCTTGCTCGCGCGCGTGTTCAAGCAGGACATCCTTGTCGGCCTCGGCGGTGTCTGTAACCAAAATAAGCTGCTCGCCTTTTCGCGCATCCGGCAGA
>JAUWFF010000218.1 GCA_030607105.1 Filomicrobium sp. | reverse complement strand
GATCTCGACGGACCGGTCGCACGGGTCTGGTCTGCTGAGGTACCCATCCCCTATGCGCGGCACTTAGAGATGGCGGCCACCCCACAACCGGAAAAGATAGCAGCAGCAGCCCGGAAGGTGATGCGCCAATGAGTGAATTCTGCATGCCCTCGCTAGGAGCTGACATGGAGACGGGAAGACTAGTATAGTGGCTCAAATCCCCACGCGCTGAGATCAAGCGTGGGGATATCATAGCCGTGGTCGAAACGCAGAAAGGCGCCATCGAGATCGAGGCTTTCCAGGACGGCATTTTGGAAGAGGTCCTTGTGAAGCCTGGCGAAGAGGCGCCTGTCGGTTGTCCCTTGGCCTATATCCGTGCCCCGGGGGAAGCTGCGCGAGAAGAGCCCACCACTGAAAAAACAAAGACCGAAGGCGAAATTCATTCCCCTCAGACGGCTGCGACGCCCAAGCTGGCGCCATCGGCGGCAGCCCCTCCATCCTCGCAAAGAGGCGTGCGCATGACACCCGCCGCCCGCCGGTTCGCCGCCGAGCACCAGCTCGATCCCCGTGCCCTAAAAACTGGGACGGATGGTGTTATCGGCCTAAGGGAGGTCGAAGCCGCGATAGAGGCCGGCCCTAAATCGGCTGGACTCGAGCTCAACAAAAGAGCCGCAGGCATCGATCCCGGTCAGATGCGCCGGGCAATCGCCGCAGCCGTTACGCGGGCAAACCGCGAGATACCTCATTATTACGTGACATTGACGATAGACATGACGCCGATGATGCATTGGCTGGCTTTGCGGAATGCAGAACGTGCAGTCGAGCATCGCTTGCTTTACGCGGCGCCGCTTTTGCGGGCCGTCGCGCTGAGTTTCGCAAAGTTCCCTGATTTGAACGGCACCTTCGAGAACGGAGCATTCGTGCCCGCAGACAGGATCAACATCGGGATGGCCATTGCCGTGCGCCGCTGCGGGCTGATAACGCCGGCAATCCTCGACACCGATCAGCAGGACATCGATACACTGATGACGAAGCTCAATGATCTAGTGGATCGGACCCGAACCGGAAGACTGCGAAGCTCCGAACTATCAATGGGGACCGCGACGCTCACAAACCTCGGCGACCGCACTGCCGACAGCCTTCTGCCGATTATTTTTCCTCCACAAGTGGCCATTGTTGCCTGCGGCCAGATCCGCGCACGGCCCTGGGTTGTTCAGGGTGAGGTCGTGGCACGCCAACTGATGGACGTCACGTTTGCGGGCGATCACCGCGCGAGCGATGGTCGACGCGGCGCTCAGTTTCTCGGTCATCTGGCTTCACTGCTCCACACACCGGAGGATATCGGATGACGGAGGATTTCGAAGGGGTTGTAAAGGACGCTTTATTCAGTGTGGCGCCGGATCTCGAGGGAGAGAAGATTGATCCAGACAAGACCTTCCGAGACCAATTTGAAATTGATTCCATCGATTTCCTGAACTTTGTCATTAGGCTCAGCAAGGCGTCGGGCATCGATATTCCCGAAGAAGATTATCCCGAACTCGAGAGCCTGCAAGATGCTGTCGCTTATCTATGCCGCCGGAAAGGCAGCAAGTAATGTGGTTTTAGTGTTCTTGCTGAGGTCAGGTTCCTACGAACCCGCGAGAATACCCAGCTCAATGCATACCTGGATTCCGAGGACATGCGAACGCCAGCCTTAGCCCGCACTTCTGACGTCGGCTATGTTCTGGGTGAATGGTTTCTGCATTGCGGACAATTAGTCTCGGCTAAGGCTCTTGCCGAGATGGTCACCATGGCGATTCTAATGGCCTGTTCTTGACTGTTTTTAGTCAATGCCAGCCCCGCTCCGAATTTGGAACGGAAGAAGCTTAAGCACGGCGCCTTAAGCTTTAGCGGGCGCCGAGACTGTGAACTCTTGCTGCCCGCTTATTGATGAAATCAAACCAAAAGGTGGTCGAACAATCACGGCTCCGGCGCTCTCCTCTTGGCCTTCCTAATCGGACTTCGCCCCACGTATCACCGCCGTTCGCGGGATTGTGAGAAGCCTAAAGTGACCAAAGCTGGCACATCTTTCACATTCGATCGAATGAATTCGTTTGAAGAGGTGGAAGCCGATGCGAAAGAACAGCTGTTTTCATGTTGGCGCGCTAGCACTCGTTGTGCTGCTGGTCTCCGGTCCCACTGGGGTTGCGCGGGCGCAGGACATGATGCGTCATGTTGATTTGCAGTCTCCAGAGTTCACCCAATCGGAACTGACCCGCGCGGAGCTCGAGCAGAAACTCGCTCAGCTGAAGCAAGGCGAAACACTCGATTTGTCCGCTAAAGCTCTCAATGGTCTTGATCTTTCGGGGGTCGATTTGCGGCGCACGAAGTTGCAGTCGGCGCGGCTCAACAATTCCAACCTGAAGGGGGCAAAGCTTGACGGCGTGGTTCTCGACCAGGCCTGGGCGCTGATGGCCGATTTCTCCGATGCGAGCCTTGAGGGGGCAAGCTTGTTCATGACGCAGTTCGTTGGCGCCAAACTTGATGGAGCAAACTTCAAGGACGCGCGTGTAGCTGCAAATATGACGCGGGCGAGCCTCAAGGGCGCCTCGTTCGAAGGGGCCAATTTGTCGGCGGACATGACGAACCAGTCGATGGGGCTCATGCGTGGCGTTTTTTCTTCAGCCAACCTGGCAGGCGCCTCCTTCAAGGGGGCCAACCTAGCGCGTGTCTTGATGGAGTACGCTGATCTCAAGGGCGCCAACCTTTCTGGCGCCGATCTTTCCGGCAGCGAACTTGCCGGAGCCGACTTCAGCGGCGCGAAAGTCGCCGGGGCGAACTTCAAGGATGCAGATGTGAATTCAGCGCAGCTCACCGGGCTCATTGGGCTCGAAAAAGCGCTCAATTTTGATAACGCTAAGAACCTTGAGCGGGCGTTCCGGGATTAGCCACGCGAACCGCAGCCAGGGCGCGCTGGCCGTCTTCGGGTTCAACACCGCTGATTTCGACGATGAACTTCTGACGGATGGCGCGGCCGAAATCGGCGAAGCTCTCTGCTGCAAGGACAAATGAGCCCGGGCCTCCTTGGACATTGTCGCGGTACCACTTCTCCAAGGTCAGCGCCTCGGAGCCTTCGAGGATCGGCAAGCCATTGATGACCGTCCCGTAGCCGACCACCTCGTCGCGAATTTCCGGCGTGGCCACTCTCGAATTGCAGTTGTCCTTGCCGTCTCCGGACACATCAACAACCTTGCGTAGCGACCGCGCTGGAACAGTCGGCAGCACTTTGTCGTTCAAATACCTCAACATGTTTGCCAAGCAGGTGAACTCACCGCTGATCCGAGGCAGAGCGCGGACCCGGGCGGCAACTGCAAAGGCTTCCTCCTTGCTGGAGATGTGCATCCAGTCCAGCGCAACCTGTGGACGGTCGGACCAAGCCACCACTGAAACCAGGATGGCGCCTCGTGCCCCATTCAGGATTGTCCCGATAACGCCAGGATCCTCCAGCGCCTTGGCGATGCCATCCATTTGCAGGCGGTAGCGATGTTCATCGACGGAGTTTGAGACATCGACGGCGATGACGAGCGCTGTGTCGACGGGCGGATATGACTGCCGAGCGCTGGCTGTGAGCGAAACTGCCGCCAAGAGGCAGGCTATCGCAGCTCGCCACAGCGTCCGGCCAATCACCGTTCGGACCCAATACACAACGCGCAAGCAATCCACTATTGATCCCTCGGAACTTGTCTCACGGTCGCTTCAATCCGGCCTCGTCCGGCCTGACTGCGACACCCAGACCCTTTGCGGACTGCAGACCCTTTGCGCCAGCAAATTGTGCCCCCGAGACGACCGCTCCCGCAAAATTGGCACCGGCGAGATTGGCACCCCTGAAATCGGCCTGGTTCAGCTTCGCGGCGCGAAAATCGGCGTCACGCAGATCAGCGTCGCGAAAGACCGCAAAGTCTAGGTAGCCTTGCTGGAGATTCACGCCACTCATTTTAGCATTGGTGAAATCAGCACCTGTCAGCATGTTGTGGGGGACTGTCGCTATGGTGTTGGCGCCCGATTCAAGCGGGCTGAAGTCGGC
>JAUWFF010000304.1 GCA_030607105.1 Filomicrobium sp. | reverse complement strand
CACGACACCGAGGATCGCGCCGCTCGCCCGCTCTTGCGCGACCAAAATCTTGACCACCGCATCGTTTCTCTTGGCTGCGACAAAGCCTTCCGAGAGCGGCACCATGTTGCGCGCAAGAAAGATCGTGTTGATTGCGGTTTGGTCGCTCTCGCGCGCTTCACGGATCTCGACACCGTTCTTCTCCGGCGGATGCAGGTCATCCGCCTCAAGATTAAGGCGGAACGTGTGTGAGGGGTCCAGGAACAATGCGTGCGGCGCGCGGGACAAAACAACGTGCGGATCCCGCACATACAACGCGACGTCTCGCTGGCCCTCGTGCTCGCGCAGCATCCCTCCGGCCAGATCATCAGCTTCCGCGAAAGTCTGGCCGAACAGCAGTCGTCCCCAGCCGCAATCGACGGACACACCTTCGCGCAGATGGGCAGCACGGGCACTGTCCGGCAGGTCGCCCCAGTGCTTGAGCGATGCCATTTCGGTAAGATCGCCGGGTTCAAGGGCTGTACGTCCTGTGCTCATTGTCACCTCCATGGTGCCTTCACGCTGAGCATTCGGTGCGTTAACTATGTGAACCTAAGCCTTCGCTAGGGGCAGTGGCGCTGCAGCCAGAGTTCCAATAATGCGACCTGCCAGAGTTTAGAACCACGCAAGGGCGTGATATGGCCCTTCGGGTCTGCCAGCAGAGTGTCCAAATAACTTGTATTAAACAAGCCGCGTTCGCGGGCGGCGCGATTGCTCACGGCATCGCGGACCCATTCCAAGACGGACCCTTCGAGGTATTTCAAGGCCGGCACCGGGAAATACCCCTTTGGCCGGTCAATCACCTCGTTTGGAATAACCTTGCGGGCGACCGCCTTCAGGACCCCTTTACCGCCATCAGCAAGTTTTAGATCAGGCGGAATTCGGGCCGCTAATTCAACGACCTCGTGGTCAAGGAATGGGACGCGGGCTTCCAGCCCCCAGGCCATGGTCATATTATCAACGCGCTTCACCGGATCATCGGTCAACATGATCCGGCTGTCCAGCCGCAGGGCTCGATCCACCGGGGTGTCCGCTCCCGAGTTTGCAAAATGCCTTTCGACAAAGCGCCGGCTGTGGTCTTCGCCGTGGTAGGAGGCCGCAACCGCCTCGCAGTATTCTCGCTGATCACGATCAAAGAATGCCTTGGTGTAATCTTCAAGGGCGTCGTTGGTATGGGACAGCGGTGGATACCAGTGATAGCCTGCGAAGATCTCATCCGCGCCCTGGCCGGATTGGACCACTTTAACGTGCTTGGAGACCTCTTCCGATAGCAAGAAGAAGCCGACGTTGTCATGGCTCACCATCGGCTCTGACATGGCCGCGATCACGTCTGGCATCGCCGACATCATGCGTTCAGAGCTGACCGGGATTTTGTGGTGCCGCGTGGCGAAACGCTCGGCGATGAGGTCGGAATAGCGAAACTCATCGCCCTCGTCGTCATCGACGGAATCGAATCCCACGGAAAACGTGTTGAGGCCCTCCTGTCCGGCCTCTGCGAGCAGGCCGACAATAAGGCTGGAGTCGACGCCGCCGGAAAGCAGGACACCGACCGGCACATCGGCCACCATCCGACGCTTAACGGCCGTGCGCAGCGCTTCATGCACAACCTCTTCCCAGTCCGCCGGACCGAGCGCGGCGTCGCCTGGCTGACGCGCGTATGGGGGATCCCAATAGACCGTGTCCTTGCGCTCACCGTCAGCCTCGATCACCGAGATTGTCGCAGGTGGAAGCTTGCGTACGCCCTTTAGTATGGTGAAAGGTGCCGGTACCACTGCGTGCCAGCTCATGTAGTGGTGCAGCGCGACCGGGTCGACGCTCGTGTCCAAGTCGCCGACCGCCGTCAGAGCCGGCAGCGATGATGCAAACCGCAAGCCTTTCCCGCCGCGGATTGCAGCAAGATAAAGTGGTTTGATACCTAGGCGGTCCCGCGCGAGAACGAGCCGGCCGCTCGCATGCTCGGTGATGGCGAAAGCGAACATACCGTTGAAGCGCTCGACGCAGGCCGTGCCCCAGGTCGCGTAGGCCTTGGCGATAACTTCAGTGTCCGAGTGAGAGAAGAACCGGTGACCAGCAGCTTCCAACTCACGGCGCAGTTCTGCGTAGTTATAGATGCAGCCGTTGAAGGCCAACGTTAGGCCAAGGTCCGGGTCGACCATTGGCTGGTGGCCCTGCTCGGATAGATCAATGATCCGCAGACGCCGGTGGCCAAACGCGATCCGCTCACGTGCAACAGCACCCCCGCCGTCGGGACCACGTGGTCGCATGACCTCAGTCATCTTAGATATGTTCGATAAAGACGCAGGCGCGTTATCGAAGTGAACTTCGCCGCAGAGACCACACATGATGAGATTTGATCAGAATTTAAATTTCGCTGGACGCGAAAATTCCCTTGTGCCGATTGCTCAGTAGCTCAGGTGTCGATTGAAACTCCTGAAGTGTCCGCGTTTTTCGGATCCTTGGCATTGCTGCAGGGAAACTAGGTATCGGGCCTCGCAATGTCAAATTCGTCGCGGGCGGTGAGATTGCAGAACGACCACCAATCGTTACGGGGTACTCGTTGCATCCGGAGCAAGAATGCTGCAGTCGCTCAACTTAGCGGCATCTGCCTAGCGGATTTGCCCATAAGTTTTGCGATGCACAAATTTCCACCACCGCCGCCAAAGTGATTAACTCACTGATATTGAAAAATATAAATGAGGTGGTTGCGTTGGCACAGTTTTCGCTTTTTAGCGTTCGTTCGCGACTGCGTTGCTAGCCAGTACGAACAAGCGATCCAACGCTGGATCGCAAACCCGGCAGTGCCGCCAATCCGAAATCCCGCTTCGAGCAAATCGCTGCTCGGATCGCCGCTCGTTATTCGCGAACGGCTGAGGGGATCGCGCAATTCGATTGGAGTGTGCTGTGCCGGAATTGGGGCTGAGCAAGGTGCCGACATTCGGTTCGGGGGCGGGTTAACATGAACCTGTCTCTCCGGTCTCAAGCCATTGCCAGTGCGCGGAAGGTCGATCCTTCGCGGGCAATCGCAGCGGACCCTCACTCGCAAGGCGTAGACGCTCCCATTGTCATCGTTGGCGGTGGACCGTCCGGGATCCGGGCCGCCCAAGAACTGGCACGCGCCGGATGTGATTTAATCCTGTTTAACGCCGAGCGTTGGAAACCCTACAATCGCGTCAAGCTCACACCGCTGCTTTCGGGCGACGTACAACTGGGCCAGGTAACACAACCGCTCAGCTTTCCTGGACCCGGTAAGGTAACCCTCTACTCCGACAACAGCATCGTCGATATTGACCGCGCGGCAAGGACAGTGACCACGAAGCTTGGCCGCACGTGGCCTTACAGC
>JAUWFF010000366.1 GCA_030607105.1 Filomicrobium sp. | reverse complement strand
ACCGCTTATGACGCATTCCGCTACGGCATCAAACTCCCCGCGGAAGTACCCATGAAGACCCAGGAACGCGCCTACACATCTCCGATCTGGTACACTCCGAAGGGCTGATGAATTCAATGCCGGCGTCTGGGCGCGCCGTTTTGACCGAACGCACTTTTTCGGGATGGCCGCGAGGCGTTGGCCTGCCAGAATGTAGGGCGCCGAGCAGCCGGCAGCCGCTTTGAAAAAGGCAAGTTGAGACACTGAATGATTGCACGGACACTCTTAAGCGCACCGCTGGTACAGTTCTTCATCGCCGGGGCCATTATCTTCGGCCTCTATGCGGTTTCAGATAAGGGCAGCGCGGAACCGGCTCAGGCCATCACAATAACTGCAGCGGAACAAAAGAACCTCGCTGCACTCTTCACCAAGACCTGGCGCCGTCCACCAACTCTGACGGAGCTCAACGGACTGATCGAAGCCCGGGTGCGCGAGGAGTTGTTCTATCGGGAAGCCTTGGCGCTTGGCCTCGATAGCGGCGATGTCATCGTCCGTCGACGACTGGCCCAGAAAATCCAGTTCATCACCGACGATCTAGCCGCCACGCGCAAACCCACGGAACAGGACCTCAAGAACTTCCTCGACGAAAACAAGGACAAGTACGCCGTCAGCCCCATGATCACCTTTCGTCAGGTCTACCTGAGCAGTGACCGCCGGGGACCGACATTGATCGAGGACGCCGCTGCCATCCTCGCAGAACTCCAACGTGGCGCCGATCCGGCCGCTCTTGGCGACGTCATCGAGCTGCCGCCACAAATGGAAAAGGCAACAACGCGTTCGATCTCACGGACATTTGGCCGTGAATTTGCGAACGCCATCGACCAGGCCAAACCAGGAAGCTGGAGCGGCCCTATCAAATCAGGTTATGGCGCCCACCTGGTGCAAGTCCTCTCGCGAGAAGACGGACGAATCCCAAGCCTCGATGAAGCCCGCGCGGCCGTTGAACGGGACTGGCGCGAAGCCCAGCGCGAGAAGGCTCGGGCTGCGTATCTCGATGCCCTGAAGAAGAAGTACGAAATCAGTGTCGAGCAGCCGTCGGGCGGCAGCGCATGATCTACCCGGTCCTTGTCCTGCTTGGCACAGTTCTAAGCTTGATCGTCACGCCGGTTGCGGCTCATGAAGTCAGACCGGCGTATCTCGAGATTCGCGAGACCGGCCCAGAGCAATACGACATTCTCTGGAAAACACCGGCCCGAGGAGCGGCGACAATAAGGCTGGCAGTCGTTCTTCCCGAAACTTGCGTCGAGACCATACCGGCCGTCAGCACGAATGACGGCGCCGCCAACGCTTCTCGCTGGTCTGTCAAATGCGAGGGTGGCCTATCGGGACAGGAAGTCCTCATCGCCGGTCTCGAGCGAACGCTGGTTGAAACCATCGCCCGCTTCGAGCGCATGAGCGGAGCCGCTCAAAGCGTACGCCTAATGGGCGGCAGAACCTCCTTTATAGTCGCCAAACCGTCCACCATTCTCGGCGTCGCCGCGGTTTACGGCGTACTCGGCATCGATCACATCCTGCTTGGCTTCGATCACCTTTGTTTTGTCCTGGCGCTGCTTCTCCTTATCGATAATGTTCGCAAACTCATATGGACAATCACCGCCTTCACCGTCGCCCACTCGATCACTCTAGCAGCCGCCACCCTCGGCTACATATCCGCACCCTCCGGACCAATTGAAGCTCTGATCGCACTTAGCATTGCCCTTGTTGCCGCTGAAGTCGTTGCCAAGCACCGCGGACAACCGAGCCCGACGGCCGAACGCCCCTGGCTCATCGCATTCGGCTTCGGGCTTCTGCACGGCCTGGGCTTCGCCGGCGCACTCTCTGAAACTGGATTGCCTGACGACGCCATCCCCGTGGCGTTGCTCTTCTTCAATATCGGTGTGGAAATCGGCCAGCTCGCCTTCGTTGCGGTGCTTCTTGCAATCGCGGCGGTCGCCCGCCGGATCGTACCCGAGCGAATGCCTCAAGCCGCCACCGCGATCGCCTTTGCGGTTGGCTCTTTGGCTGCTTTCTGGACCATTGAACGAGTCACCGGCATCTTCACGTAACCATCGCCCCCGTTTTAGGAAGACTGCGTCGACAGCAGCAACGGGGTCGTTTCTTCCAGCATCGCCGCGACATCAAGGCCGGGGGCCACCACGGCATAGTCCTCATCGATCAGCAGCGAAGACGCACCATGCACGAAGGTCCACAGCCGCACCGCGATGGCCATGGGGTCGCCGCTCACGTTATTGCGCTCGCAATAGATCGCGACCTGCTCAATGACCCTCGAAAAACAACCCATGCCCTCATCCACGACACCCTCTTGCCTCTTGAGCACCGGGTGCTGACCAAACATCAAACGGAACAACCGCTGGTTTTCGACGGCAAATTGGACGTAGGCCTTGCCCATCGCCGTGATGCCGGCGAGCGTCCCAACGCCGGCCATCTCGACAGCCGCCATCGACAGCTTTGACATCTCATCGAACCCGCGCTGCACGACCAGGGCCAACACCTCATCGCGATCGCGAAAATGCTTGTAAGGCGCGGCCGTCGAGACACCGGCCAGCCGACACGCATCAGCCAACGAGAAGTTCTCAGCACCTTTCTCCGCCACGAGATCATAGGAGGCCTGAAGCAGCGTCTCCCGCAGATCTCCGTGGTGATACTTGGCCTTGGCCTTGGCTTTGACTGCGTCTCCGCTCGTCACGAATCCTAACTCCTTGGTTTGCCAATGAATCGCACATTAACGAATCTTCTCCAAAAGAAGGAAGTTAATAACACTAACTTGTGATTAGCAAGTTAGTCGATCTAACATATGTTAGCGCCCGTAACTTAGTCCA
>JAUWFF010000085.1 GCA_030607105.1 Filomicrobium sp. | reverse complement strand
GACTAGTGTCCAGGCGCTCATTTTCGTTTTCATAGCGTTGGGGCCGGTCCCTATTTTTGCGCGAGTTCGGGACAGCGCTTGGCGAACCTCATTTGCGCGAAGCCTTTGATTTCGCGGTTCATTTCACCGCGGAATAAAGTGAAGTTGTTCTCCGCCTAGGCGCCGCCGGTGATCACCGTGCTAATCACGGTCGAGGCATCCACCTTGGTAATGTTGAGATCCGTTTTGGCAGGCTTGCCGTCATTGAAAGTGACCTTCGGGGCCAATGTGACGTCGATCTTAGTGACGTCATCTCCCCTCTCGATCAGGCAATTGATGGCGTGTGGTTTCACCTCGAACTTGTGCTCGGGCTTCGTCAACGAGGAGACGAGGTTGGCACGGGCCGCCTTCAGATCGAGTATGCAACCGGCGTCACCAAAACCCCAGCTGAGGCTCTTGGTGTTCGCACCTTTTTTGATGTTATCCGTCGCCCAAGTCTTGGAAAGGGCGCATGTGAGATCGTCACCGCTGGCACCCTTGCTCAAGGATATCGCGCAGAGAACTTTTTCGCAGGTTTTGAGTTTTTTCTTCTCGTCAGAGTTTTCTTCGAGTGCGAATGCCGGGGCCGCGATTGCGGCCAAACTTACGGCAATTGCGCCAAGAAACAAGCGGTAGACCGAGTACGAAGGCCAGTGGTCGGTATAATAGAGGCTCCCCCGTGGTCATGAAGATAATGCTTGGCTAGGTAGTTGGATCCAGGGCCCGTAATCCCACGGCGGAAGCCTAGAAAAACGAGTGGCCGCGAGCGCTCCCTAAGACAACGATCAGACAGCAATGAGGCGATGCCCGGCGGCAGTTTTGTTGTCGGGGCCTAGATCGTTCCAGGTGGCCTGCGAACCACAGTTTGGCTTTCTATTGGCCGGTGCCCTGGGTGGTTGGTTCCAACGGATCACCCGTATTGCCGGCACCACCTTTTTGCTCTGCTCCGACTGCTGCTTTGGCTGGCTCTTGTTTTGCGGGTTTGCGTGGCTTGGCGTCATGAAGCTGTTCGGCCGCCCGGGTGTTTTTGTTGTTCTTGAGGGCCTTGAGGCGTTGTTTTTCGCGGGCCTTTAACTTGGCCTGTCGTGCCGCACGCTCCTTGCGACGCTTGGCGATACGTTCGCGCTTTTTCCGGCGGGCCAGTGCCTTCGGACCGTAACGCCGTCTGCATTTTCTGTGGACGAATTTGTTGACCTGTTTGACCATCTCGGAATGAAAGATGCCAAGGGTGTCTTCCAGCTTTGCCGTCGTCCAGACAAAAGTGGAGAGCGGCTCTGGGCCATCAATGTCCTTCAATTTGATCCAGAGCTTCTTGGCTCGGCCGTTCTTGAATTTGAGCTTGGGTGCAAGGCTGGCTTTGAGAGGTTTGGTGCCGCTGCTGGTTTCGACCTTGCAACTGACGTCGTGGCGGCGCACCGAGAACTCGTACTTCGGCGCCGTGAGGGCCTTTACAATGTGGCGCCTGCTAATGTTGAGCTTCACAGAGCATTGGGCATCGCCAAAGCCCCAGGAGATCGACTTGGACTTCGCGCCCTTCTTGATGTCTTTCTTGCCCCAAGTCTTTTCGAGGTCGCAGCGAAGGCGGCCTTTAGGGGGCTTCTTGCCCAGGATCTGCCGGCAAAGTTTCTCTTCGCAGTCCAACAGCAGCGATTTTTCGTGCTCGTCGGGGCTCAGAGCTTGGGCAGGTGACACTGCCGTGGCAGGCGCCAGTGCGATGAAAAGCGCTGTGAAGATTGGAAGCCAGGATGCCTTTGTTGGAAGCGTGACCATGGAGACCTTTCTTGCCTGCGTTGCGACGTCGACGATAAAAGGGCTCAGACGCGGCAATCAGTTAGCTTGACATTCCAAAACGCATCAACTCTCTATTGCATCAAACCGCAGAGAGCTGAGTAGAAACTGCGCTTTGGCATCGCCCCCGAGCGTTTTGGCGGCAACAAGCACACTTAAAGGGGAGGATTTTGTCACATGAGTGTCGATCTGACTGGTGGTCATCCGGACATGGACTATGAGGAGCACCGCCGAACCTATAAGGGCTTCTTGATAGGGACACAGGTACTTGTCGCGTTTGTTGTGATTCTGCTCATCGGAATGGCGTACTTCCTGGTCTGATCATCCGTCTTGGTTGGATCGTCGTGAGCGCTGAGTTCCATTAGAGGGCAGGTGCTGCAAAAGTTGTGTTGTCAGGCGCTGTGCTCTGCGTAACTCTTAGTGACGGAACAGCATGAGGTCGTGCGGTCATTCGCGGCCCGAAGCTTGCTTGATCCCTTTTTCCCTTGGCCGTCTTTCTGACGGTCTGCGACAATCGGAAAACTCCATGGTCACGATCGCTGTTACGGCCGAGTCTGAAGATGAGCCTCGTGTCGCCGTTTCCCCTGACACCGTCAAAAAGCTGGTTGCTGCCGGTTGCAAGCTGCGGATTGAAGCTGGTGCCGGCGCGCGTTCTCGGTTCACTGATGATGCCTATGCGGCGCAGGGCGCGGAGATCGTTGCGAGCAGGGCGGAGGCTTTGAAGGGCGCGGACGTTTTGTTGGGAGTGCGACGTCCCAGCAATGCGGATATCGAACTGCTGGCTCCCGGGGCCGTTGTTGTTGGAATGCACGACCCGTTTGGCGATCGCGGAGAGCTTGAAGCGCTTGCGGCGACGAAGGCAACGCTTTTCACGATGGAGTTTATGCCTCGCACTACGCGCGCGCAGGCAATGGATGTGCTGTCGAGCCAGGCCAACCTGGCCGGGTACAAGGCGGTTGTGGATGCGGCTTCGGAGTTTGGCGCCGCAGTTCCGATGATGATGACGCCCGCAGGGACCGTACCGGCGGCCAAGGCCTTCATCATGGGCGTTGGGGTCGCCGGGCTGCAGGCCATCGCGACCGCACGCCGGCTTGGCGCCATCGTCACCGCGACGGATGTGCGTCCAGCGACCAAAGAGCAAGTTCAGTCGCTTGGAGCGAAATTCATTGCCGTCGAGGATGAGGAATTCGAGCAGGCACAAACAGCTGGCGGATACGCCAAGGAAATGTCGGCCGAATACAAAGCGAAACAGGCAGAACTGGTCGCTAATCACGTCACCGTGCAGGACATGATCATCACCACCGCTCTCATTCCGGGCCGGCCGGCGCCGAAGCTGATCACGGCAGACATGGTCGCGAAAATGAAGCCTGGGGCCGTGATCGTCGATCTTGCCGCTGAGCGCGGAGGCAACTGCGAGCTCACAAAACCCAGCGAAACGATTGTCACTGCCAACGGTGTCACCATCGTTGGCCCGATCAATTTCGCGGGGACGGTGCCCGTCAACGCATCCAGTCTTTATGCCAGGAACCTGTTGTCCTTCGTGAGCCTGATGATCAACAAGGACGAGGGGAAGCTGGATATCAACTGGGAAGACGACATCATCCAGGGCACGCTTCTGGCGAAGGATGGGGCGCTGGTGCACCCCAACCTTACTCAACAGGCCGCTTAGCGCCGCACACCTTAGGGAGCGCTTCAACGTGAATACAAAGCAGCTTTGCATCGGGCTCACGGTCGCAGTTGCGACCGGCTTTGCCTCCATCACACCGGCTTTCGCGGCGGGCGGGGCTAACGTTGAACCCTGGGTCTATCAGATCATGGTTTTCGTGATCGCGATCTTTGTGGGTTACTATGTCGTCTGGAGTGTGACGCCGGCGCTGCACACGCCGTTGATGTCCGTTACGAACGCGGTGTCTTCGGTGATCGTGGTCGGGGCGTTGCTCGCCGTTGGTATTTCGGGCGTGGCGAGCACCGGCAGCGTTGCTGCCAAGGTCTTTGGCTTCCTGGCGCTGGTGATGGCCTCGGTCAACATTTTCGGCGGGTTCCTGGTCACCAGCCGAATGCTTGCAATGTACAAGAAAAAGGAGCCGAAGCGCTAACGGCGCTGGGCTGACAAATCTCTTCGCGTCCGCGTTAGTCCCCCTGGAAAGCTTAAACCATGCAGGAACTGATCCCGCCAAATCTCGCCGCGATCCTCTATCTGATCGCGGGCGTCCTCTTCATTCTGACGCTGCGGGGCCTTTCGCACCCGGAAACTTCGCGGCAGGGCAACCTCTACGGCATGCTGGGCATGACGCTCGCCGTCTTCACGACCCTGGCACAACTGCCTGGGCTCGGTGAATGGACGACTTGGCTGCTCATCATTGCCGGCATCGGAATTGGCGGAACCATCGGGGCCAAGATCGCCCGCGACATTCCGATGACGTCAATGCCGGAGTTGGTTGCCGCCTTTCACTCACTGGTTGGCATGGCAGCCGTGTTCGTCGCGGCAGCAGCGCTGTATGCGCCGGATGCTTTCGGGATCGGGACCCCGGGCAACATCAAAGCCGCGAGCCTTCTGGAAATGTCACTGGGCACGGCGATTGGCGCGATTACCTTCACGGGTTCCGTTATCGCCTTCGCGAAACTCTCGGGTCGTATGTCAGGCGCCCCGATTATCCTGCCGATGCGGCACATCGTGAACATCGCGATCTTTGTGGCGATCATTGTCTTGATCTTGTTGTTCATGCAGTCCGGCGGCGCCAAGGGTTACTTCTGGCTGATCACCATCCTATCGCTGCTCATAGGTATCTTGATTATCATTCCGATCGGCGGAGCCGACATGCCGGTCGTGGTGTCGATGCTTAACTCCTACTCGGGTTGGGCGGCCGCGGGCATCGGCTTTACGCTGGGTAACATCGCGTTGATTATTACTGGGGCGCTTGTTGGTTCGTCGGGTGCGATCTTGTCTTACATCATGTGTAAGGGTATGAACCGATCCTTCATCTCGGTGATCCTTGGCGGTTTCGGTGGCGAAACCGCCGGTCCCAGCGGAGACGGAGAGCAGAAGGCCGCGAAAATCGGTGGGGCGGAAGACGCCGCCTACATCCTCAAGAATGCGCAGAAGGTCATCATCGTGCCGGGATACGGCATGGCGGTCGCTCAGGCGCAGCATGCACTGCGCGAGATGGCGGATTCGCTGAAGGAAGAGGGTGTCGAGGTATCCTATGCGATCCACCCGGTCGCTGGCCGCATGCCAGGCCATATGAATGTGCTGCTGGCGGAAGCGAATGTCCCATATGATGAAGTCTTCGAGCTTGAAGACATCAACTCCGAGTTCTCACAGTCGGACGCCGTCTACGTTATAGGAGCAAATGACGTCGTCAATCCGGCCGCCGAAGACGATCCCAGTTCGCCAATCTACGGGATGCCTGTACTCCAGATCTGGAAGGCTGGTACGGTGCTGTTCAACAAGCGCTCGCTGGCGTCGGGATATGCGGGCATCGATAATCCCGTATTCTACCGCGATAACACCATCATGGTGCTGGGCGATGCCAAAAAAATGACCGAGGAGATCGCCAAGTCCGTAGGCGATTGATCCGAAGCATCTTCCAAGAACTCGCGTTTCCGTCGAGCCCCCAATGAAGCCTTGCTGGCAAATCGTCATGATTTGCTGCAAGGCTTGTTCATTGGGCGGATAGACCCACGAAACGTATGGGATTGTGAGATGGTCTTGCGCATTCTGCGATTTGGTCTCTTCGGCCTTGTTCTGGCCTATGCGGCGGCGGTGCTGGTGATGTTCATCAACCAGCGCTCGTTCATTTTTGACCAGTATCATTCGGGCGAACTGCGCAAATCGGGCACGTTGGCAGTCGTCGGCAGCACTAGCGTCAGGATCCCAACTGCAGATGGTGAGACCCTTGCCGGCTGGTATCTGCCGCCGCGAAACAAAGACAGTCCGGTCTTTTTGTTTTTTCATGGTAAAGGCGGCGGTCTTGAACGGAAGAAGTGGCGCTGGCAACGCATTTCAAGGCATGGGGCTGGCGTACTTGCTTTCTCCTATCGCGGTTTTCCCGGTTCCACCGGCTCTCCAAGTGAAGAGGGACTCTACGAAGACGCGCGGGCGGCCTTTGCTTGGCTAGCGAAGCGGCATGATCCTGACAGGATTGTGCTTCATGGCTTGTCGCTTGGGACCGGTGTGGCCGCCAAACTCGCCACCGAGGTCAGAGCCAGCGCATTGGTGCTGGAGGCTCCATATACGGCGATCGTCGACGTTGCGGGTGAACGACATCCCTATCTTCCGGTTTCGATTCTGCTCTGGGATCAATTTCGGACCCGGGATTTCATTGGCGATGTCAAAATGCCCCTGCTTATTGCCCACG
>JAUWFF010000122.1 GCA_030607105.1 Filomicrobium sp. | reverse complement strand
ACTGGCCGTAGCCGATCAGGCTGTCGCCCCAGAGGCGGGGTTCAAGCTTGGTGATTCTATTCATCAGTTCAAGAAGTTGATAGGCGTCTTCGCGGCGGGTCGTGTCTTCGACGGCAGCGATAAAGTCCGGGACGCTGGCATCCGTCGGCATGGTCTTGTTCTCGGCCATGGTTCCGCTCCCTGTGAGGACCGAATGGGAATGGCGTTTGCCAGGTGGGGAGTTTCGGGTCATGCTAGGCGATATGTCCAGTGTTGAGTTCACGCAGTCGACACCGGTGCTGAAGTGTGGCGCCTATTTCCTCTGGCAGGATCTCTATGTCGACAAACTGGGGCTTTCCGCTTCTTGAAGAGGGCGGTGATCCGGCCCGGTTTAGAATATTCAGGTGTGACAAGCCGTTTTGTTCCTCGATGCTTGGCATGGAGCGCGGGTCGCCGCACCGCAGAACCGGGACGCTTACTTCCATGTGACGAGCGCCACGAAACTCGCGGCCGAATTTGAAGCGGCCGGCGTCGACATCAGCAAGCCGTTGCACGATGCCGTCTGTGGTATGAGGGAGTTTTAGGTGGCCGAGCCGGATGGCAATGTGCTGTGCTTTGATAGGGTCTTGACGGTTAAAGCGATGCTGCCATGCCATTGGCTCAGGTAGCTAATTCGATCCAAACGGGCACGTGATCAGAGGGTTTCTCCCAGCCCCGCGTACTCTTGTCGATGCCCGCGCTGGTTAGGCAATCGGCGGCTTGCGGCGACAGCAGAATATGATCAATGCGGATGCCGTTGTTTTTCGGCCAGGCCCCGGCTTGATAGTCCCAGAAGGTGTAGGTCTCGGGAGCGGGCTCGGTGGCGCGGATAGCGTCTGTCAGGCCGAGATTGATGAGGCGGCGGAACGCCGCCCGGCTCTCGGGTTGGTAAAGTGCGTCGCCGGTCCAAATGTCAGGGCGTCTGGCATCTTCGGGCCTCGGTATGACGTTGTAGTCGCCAGCGACAACGAGTGGCATCTCCTCGGCGAGCAAGTCTCGTACCCGTGTTTCCAATCGCCCCATCCAGGCGAGCTGGTAAGGGAATTTGGGGGTGTCAATAGGATTGCCGTTGGGCAGATAGAGGCAGGCGACGCGCACGGCGCCGGTTGGTGTGGAGATGGTGGCCTCGATGTAGCGCGACTGTTCGTCGTCCTCGTCACCAGGAAGCCTTTGTCTCACGTCTTCTAGTGGTGCCTTGGAGAGGATGGCGACGCCGTTGAAGCCCTTCTGGCCGTGGGTCGCTACGTTGTATCCAAGGTCCTCGAAGGGTTCGCTTGGGAACTTCTCATCAATAGATTTGATTTCCTGCAGGCAGGCGACATCCGGGGTCGCCTCTCTCAACCATGTCAACGTGGTCTCAAGCCGTGCCTTGATGCCATTTATGTTCCAAGTCGCGATCTTCATCGTGCCACCGCTCCTCAGTGATCCAGAAGCAATGGGCTCACAGTGAGAAGCTGGTGCCGCAGCCACAGGAAGCCGTGGCGTTGGGATTGCGGATTTGGAAGGAGGCGCCGATCAATTCATCAACAAAATCAATCTCTGAGCCCTCCAGAAAGCCTAGTGAAACCGGATCTATGAGAACCGTCGCGCCGTCGCGCTCCAGCACCGTGTCGTCTTCAGCCCTATCAGGGACGAGGTCGAACTTGTATTGAAACCCCGAGCAGCCGCCGCCCTCGACGCTAACGCGCAAGAGCCTGTTTTTTGGCTCATCGGCGATAATTTCGGAGATCCGGCGGGCCGCATTCTCGGTAAGGATGACGTTTGCGCTCATGAGATTTATCCGTTCGTTCTCGAATATTTGTCCGCCGTGGTAGCATGGCGATGCGGCAGGCTGCGCTCTTGTCAGGACGCGGGAATCTCCCTCAAAGATGAGGATGGCAGCAGGCGCTGTCAAACGTGTTGAGGTGCAGGGTGAACAGCCTAGCGAAAAGGGAACGGTGCGCGGGCTATGAGCGGAAACGACTACGGCGCGGCTCTCAAGCCCGGGGAACGGGCTCCCGCATGTTATGCCGCCAGCGCGGTTGCAAGCCGCGGGCGTGAGCATGCTGAGTTGGAATGTCCGACGCGCAGTCCGTTTCAGCGTGATCGGGATCGCATCATTCACTCAACACCATTCCGGCGACTTTTGCACAAGACACAGGTGTTCGTCTTCCATGAGGGCGATCACTATCGCACGAGATTAACGCATTCTCTGGAAGTGGCGCAGATCGCCAGAACCATCGCGCGGCAGTTGCTGCTTGATGAGGACCTCGCTGAAGCGCTGGCGCTTGCTCACGATCTGGGGCATTCACCGTTCGGGCATGCCGGAGAGCGGGCGCTGGACGGTGTCATGGCCGACTACGGCGGGTTTGACCACAACGCGCAGTCGCTGAAAGTCGTCATGCGGCTCGAACGGAAGTACCGTGGCTTCGACGGTCTTAACCTGACCTGGGAGACGCTGGAGGGGCTGGCTAAGCATAATGGTCCCATCATGGATGAACTGGGATCGGCCGTTGGCAAAGTTGCGCGGCTGCTCGGTCTTTGGCGGTCGCTGCAACTTGAACAGCACGCAAGCGCGGAGGCGCAGGTCGCGGCGCTTGCCGACGATATCGCCTACGTTTCGCATGACACCGATGATGGGCTGCGTGCTGGGCTTCTGGAGATGAGCGACCTGACGCATGCGCCCTTCGCCGGCGGTGTTGCCCAGCGCCTCTTTGCTGGTGGCGGGGAACTGGAGGATACGCGGGCGATTTATGAACTTACCCGATCGATGATCACGATCATGGTCGGCGATTGTGTCACCGAGACTCGGCGACGGTTGGCACTGTTGGCGCCGGGGACCCCTGATGACATCCGCGCCGCTGGTGCCCCGGTCGTGGCCTTCTCCGAACCGCTTGGTGCGGATATTTTGGACTTGAAGGCATTCCTGTTTCAGCGGGTCTACCGGCACGAGCGTGTGATGCGGGTAATGGGCGGTGCCGAGCAGTTGGTTCGCGATCTGTTTCAGAGCTATTTGCGTGAGCCACGGCTGCTGCCAGAGGCGTGGCAATCTGCCGTCCGTTCGCGGGACGGTAGGCGGCTTGCGAGGCTTGTGGCCGATTTCGTAGCCGGCATGACCGACCGTCTGGCAATCGCCGAACACCGGCGTCTGTTTGACGCGACGCCGGAATTGCGATAGCGCCAGCGCAATCCAAGCTGCACATTTCGCAAGCCGGGATCGTGCGGCGCGGATACGGCGGCGCCGACCACCCGTCGGGCGATCATTTTGAGGTTCGTCACCTATGAACGTGTTTGCCCATGTCGAAGGGCTCATCAAGACCGCGCTGGAATCTCTGCAGGCCGACGGTGAGCTGCCGGCAGAAATTGATCTTGCGAGCATCGAGGCGGAAGCGCCGCGAGACAAGGGCCACGGTGATCTTGCCACGAACGCAGCACTGGTGCTCGCGAAGAAGGCCAAAATGAAGCCCCGCGACATCGCCGAGAAACTCAAGGACCGCATCGAGGCCAACGCCGAAATCGAGAAGGCCGATGTCGCCGGGCCTGGTTTCTTGAACCTGACGTTCCGTCCGGAATTTTGGCAAGCGATAGTGTTAAGCATCATTGATGCCGCAGACGCCTATGGTCGCGCGGATCTTGGCGGCGGTGCCAAAATGAACGTCGAGTACGTTTCGGCTAATCCGACAGGGCCGATGCACGTTGGCCACTGCCGCGGTGCCGTTTTCGGAGATGCACTGGCCCGGCTCCTGGAGTTCGCGGGCTATGACGTTACACGGGAATACTACATCAATGACGCGGGTGGGCAGATCGACGTGCTCGCGCGCTCGGCATTTCTGCGTTACAGGCAGGCGCTTGGCGAAAACATTTGTGAAATTCCGGAAGGGCTTTATCCAGGCGACTATCTGAAGCCGGTCGGTGCGGCACTGGCCAAGCAATACGGTGAGGCGCTGACCGAGATGGATGAAGCGCAGTGGATGCCGGTTGTTCGCGTCAAGGCCATCGAGATGATGATGGCTATGATCCGCGAGGATCTGGCGGCACTGAATATCAACCACAACGTGTTCTTCTCCGAGGCATCCCTGCAGGCTGACGGCCGTGAGCGAATTGGCGAGGCGATTGAATCTCTAAAAGAGAAAGGTCTCATCTATCAGGGTGTGCTGCCAAAGCCCAAGGGGCATGACGACGGTGAGTGGGAGGAGCGTGAACAGACGCTGTTCCGCTCCACGGAGTTCGGCGACGACGTTGACCGGGCGATCGCCAAGTCCGATGGAAGCTATACGTATTTTGCTGGAGACATCGGCTACCACTACGACAAGCTGCAGCGCGGGTTTACTCACCTCATCAACGTCTTTGGGGCGGATCACATCGGTTACATCAAGCGGATGAAGTCTGCGGTGACGGCGCTATCCGACGGCAAGGCCGATTTTGACATCAAGGTGTGCCAGCTGGTGAAGCTGTTCCGTGCCGGGCAGCCGGTGCGGATGTCCAAACGGGCGGGCACATTCGTGACGTTGCGGGACGTTGTCGATGAAGTTGGCCGCGACCCGGTGCGCTTCATGATGTTGTACCGGAAGAATGATGCATCGCTGGATTTCGATTTTGCCAAAGTGACCGAGCAATCGAAGGACAATCCGGTCTTTTATGTTCAGTATGCGCATGCTCGGTCTTGTTCGGTGTTCCGCAATGCACTTGAGGCGTTCGACGGGCTTGATACATCTGCGGATGCGCTGCGTGCTGCCGACCTTTCCAAACTCACCGATGAAGGTGAATTAGAGCTCATCAAGCTGCTCGCCGCCTTTCCTCGACTAGTTGAGGGTGCGGCCCGTGCACACGAGCCGCACCGGCTGGCTTTTTATCTTTACGAGGTCGCCAGCGCCCTCCATGCGCAGTGGGCCAGAGGCAATGATTCGCCACAATTACGCTTTATCGCACAAGGGGATGTGGGATTGACGGTTGCTCGATTGGCAATGATTGCGGCTACGCGACAGGTGATATCCTCCGGACTTGACTTGCTTGGCGTCGAGGCCCCGGACACGATGCGCTAGACTCCGATTCGGAGGTGTCGCCGCGAACCACTGACGGGTTGCGCAGCGGACGGGATTGAGGGGTGCGCTACATGACTAATTCTCAACGTCGATTGCCGCAGGGGCATGCCCGGCAGCCACCGCATCCTGATGACCGAAATCCGGCACTAAACGGATACGCGCCGCATCAAGGTCAGCCTTCTTATCAACAACCGGCTTACCAGTCGCCGCCGGGCCATGAACAGCCCTTGCAGCAGTCTTGGCCGCCGCAGGAGCTCGAACACAACTGGGGCCAGCAATCTTATCCGAATGAAGAAGCGCCGCATGGTGACCAGCATTGGCACGATGGGCAGCAGCCGGTGCCCGCGCAGCCTAGCTACTCACAGCAGCCGCCTTCAGAGCATGCC
>JAUWFF010000129.1 GCA_030607105.1 Filomicrobium sp. | reverse complement strand
CAAGGTGCGCAACGCCTATCGGGCGATCGCCGCATTCGAACGCACGCTGGTGCAGAAGGATACCCCGTTCGACAATTATATGCGCGGTGATGACGGGGCTCTCAATGAGCAGCAAAAGCGCGGATTGAAGCTGTTTGTCGGCAAGGCCAATTGCGCCCAGTGCCACAACGGCGCGCTGCTTTCGAACGAGAAGTACTACAATCTCGGAGTTCCACCCTATTCGGGTTGGGAAGACGATGCATTGGCGCAGATTACGTTCCGGTTCGAGCTCTATGCCAAGGGCGTGACGCAGGAGAAGTACAAAAAGCTGAAAGATGATCCAGGTCTCTATTTCCGTACAAAGGAAGAAAGAGACATGGGTAAGTTCCGAGTGCCCTCCCTGCGCTACACGAAGTACACTGGGCCCTACATGCACAATGGCATGTTGGAAACGCTCGCTGATGTCGTTGCCTTTTATAATAAGGGCGGCGGAACGAACGAGTTCGCCAAGAACAAGACCAAGCTGATCAAGCCGCTAAAGCTCTCGGACAAAGAGCAGGCCGATCTGGTCGCGTTCCTCGAATCCCTATCGGGTGAAGAAATCATGATGGATGAGCCCGAGCTTCCCGAAACCGCACCGTTACCGCCGCCGGTCAACTGATCGAGGAGTACCACCCATGGCCGAAAATCCTCGGATACTGCAACCGGAACCTCCCGCGAATCCGCCGAAGGGGCCGAAGTGCTTGATAAACAGACGCGATGTCCTTCTCAGTTCCGGGATCGCAACGTTCACGGTGATGGTTGCGGTCAAGGCCGGACCATCGCTGGCCCGCGTCCCAGCCGTTGTCGCGACCTACCCGCGCAAGAAGGTCGCCAAACTGTCGGAGCTCAAGCAAGATGAGCCCGTCGACTTCAACTATCCTGATGACGAATCTTATTCGGATTCGTTCCTGGTGAAGCTCGGCACGAAAGCCGGTGGTGGGATTGGTCCGGATGGAGATGTAGTCGCCTTCAACTACATATGTACCCACCAGGGCGGTCCGATGCAGGGCACCTATCAAGCCGCGGATAAGGCGCTTGGTCCATGCCCGCTACACCTGACCACATACGACCTCACGCGCCACGGGCTCTTCATTTCCGGCCAGGCCTATCAGAGTCTGCCGCAAGTCCTCCTCGAATTGGACGGTGATGATGTCTATGCCGTTGGCATGTTCGGCCTGATCTATGGCCGCTACGACAATCTCCAGGGATAAAGGGCGGACCTCATGACCACACCGTATTACATTCCTGAATCAAACATCCCCCTGCCGCCCACGGACGCGGAGGTTATCTCAACGGCTTGCGATTACTGCATCGTTGCATGCGGCTACAAGGTCTACCGATGGCCCGTGCGCGGCGGCAAGGTAGGCGGTCCGAAAGCTGATCAGAACGCTTTCAAGGTTGATTTCCCCGTTGAGCCCCTTGGACCCTGGGTGGCGCCCAACCAATACAATGTGGTGCTGCACAACAATGAGCCGCATCACATCATCATTATCCCCGACAAGGATGCCAAGCACGTCAACCCATCTGGCAACTCGTCGATCCGCGGCGGTGCGATTGCGCAAAAGGTCTACAATCCTCAGACCCCAACTCGCGATCGCTTGAAATCACCGATGCTGCGCATGTTCGGCGTGCTGATGCCGGTGCCGTGGGACTTCGCACTCGACATTGCCGCCGAAGTCGGTCGCCACGTTCTCGATAAGCACGGTACCAACGCTTATGGCGTGAAGACGTTCTCTTACGGGTATATGGAGAACACCTACGCGATTTCGAAGTATGCACTCAGGCATATCAATACGGCGAACTTCACGTTCCACGACACGCCGTCGGATGTGTCTTCGACGCCGGGCTTCCGCAATGCCGGGTTCGATAACTTCGGCCCCGCGTATGAGGATTGGCGGGATGCTGAAACGCTGCTGATCTGTGGCACGGACCCTTATGAATCCAAGACGATCCTATTCACCGACTGGATCATGCCCGGTATTCAGAATGGTCAGAAGACAATCTTCCTTCTGCCTCGCCGGACCGGTGGTGTCGCTTACGCCGAAAAGAACGGCGGGATGCTGATCGACATCCAGCCCGGAACCGACCTTCCTGTTCTGCTCGCCATCTCCCGCGTCATCGTTGAAAACGGCTGGGAAGATTCCGAGTGGATCAAGAAGTGGGTCAACAATAAGTGGGAATCGTCTTCCGGCTTCGGCCAGGGCACGCGCAATACTCCATGGCAGTGGCGCACGACCTGGGGCAAATTCCAGACCAAGGGCTTTGAAGACTGGAAGAAGTGGCTGCTTTCCCAAGAGGTGAGCCAGCCAGAGAAAGCTGCTGAAATTGCCCAAATCGATGTGCAGAAGATCTACACGGCCGCCGAGTGGTTGGCCAAGCCGCGTGCAAATGGCAAGCGGCCAAAGACTTCGATCATGATCGAGAAGGGCTTCTACTGGTCCAATAATACCGGGAACACAGTCGGTGTTTCGGCGCTCGGCATCATCTGTGGATGCGGTGGGCGTCCAGGCCAGGTGATCGGCCGTGCCGGCGGCCACCAACGCGGCGGTCTGCGTGGCGGCAAATACCCACGCAACAAGTCGCCGGAAAAAGTGCCCGGCCGGCGTCGCCGCGCGATGGATACCGACCGCTATCTGGTCTCAGGCCATACGCGCCTGGCGCACGTGATTGGGAACACCTGGATCCAATCGATGTGCGGCAGTCAGGGGCTGGCGGCAAGGTTCAATGAGCTGACCGTTCAGAACCCTCACCAGATCATGTCGTTCGACAAGGCCGACATTATCCAAACGCTGAAGGATCGCGCCGACTCCGGAGGCATGGTGGTCTTCAACCAGGATATCTACCTGGTCGATCCAATCGGCGCTCGTTACGCTGACATCATCTTCCCCGCAGCTGGGTGGGGCGAAGACACATTCACTCGTGCCAACGGCGAGCGGCGTCTGCGCGTATATCCGAAGTTCTACGACCCGCCGGGCGAAGCCAAACCCGACTGGTGGATCATTGCGCAACTTGCAAAGCGCATGGGCTACGACGGTTTCGATTGGAAAAATTCCAACGACGTCATCGAGGAAGGCGCACGCTTTTCACGGGGCAGCCGTAAAGACTTCTTCATGGTCAAGGTTGCCGCGCAGCGCGAAGGCAAGACGCTGCATCAGAAGCTGGCGGAGTTCGGTACTGACGGTATCCAAGGCCCCGTTGTCATGAAGGACGATGGCTCCTTGGAAGGCACCAAGCGTTTGCATGATACAACGCGCGAACTGCCCGAAGAAGGACCGGCCGGCTTCAACACGTTCAACAAGAAGCTGACGCACTTCAACAGCCAGACCGGTAAGTGCAACATCGAGAAGGCCGACTGGGGGCTTTTCTCGGATTACTGGGAATGGTTGAAGCCACGCGAAGGTGAACTGTGGTGCACCTCGGGCCGCATCAACGAGCGCTGGCAGTCGGGTTATGACGACCGGCGGCGGCCCTACATCGTGCAACGCTGGCCAGAAAACTGGGTTGAAATCCACCCTGAAGATGCTGCTGCCCGTAACATCGAGTCGGGCGATTACGTGATGATCTATTCGGACCGCATTCCGGTTCAGGTCAATACGATTGTCGGCGTCGAGGGAGACGATTTCCAATTCTCGTCGCTACTGCGTAACGGGCACATCGAACTGACGCGTGCAGCGATCACGGCGGTTGCAATCGTGACTCCGGCAATCAAGAAGGGCGTGACGTTTATGGACTTCCTGCACACGTCGCAGCCGGCCAACGCGTTGTCGGGTCGTGTCGTCGACTGGATCAGCGGCAACTACAACTACAAGATGGGCATCGGACGCGTGAAGCGCATCGGCGAAAGCCCCTACAAGCGCCAATACCGTTCGATGAGCTTTGCCCGCCGCGATATCGCCTAGGGCTAAGACCACGAGGATGAGAAGTGGCGCGGTGTTTTCAGGCCGCGCCGCTTGCTCGTTTGAAATGATCGCTTTTTTTGGCGGAGCCGTTTTTGAAAGTTCAAAGTGGTCATTCGGCTTCGCTTGCGACGCGCGAGGACCTATTAATGAAAAACGGCCAAGGCCTTCCCGAACCCAGCATCACCCGGGAACTCACGAGACTTGCGATCGAAGGCATCGATGTCGAGCGCTGCTTGGCCATCCGAGCATTGGCCCGGGAGCCGCTGGCGGATGCCTTGCCGGCGCTCAGAACCTCGCGCGTGGACGTGGACGAGGACATTCGCTACGACGCCGTCAGCGTGATCGCGGAGTTTGCAGATTCGAGCACAGCAAGCGACCTGCTTGAGTCGCTCATTGAAGACCCGAGCCTTGATGCGAAAACCGCCGCAATAGACGGTCTGGGTAGAATTCGTGCGCGAGATGCTGTCGACATCTTGTGTCAGCTTGCCGTTGAGCCAACCGCCAACATTGCCTGGGACGGGGAGGAGTTCGCGCAAGGGGAGACAGATGGCTGGCTTGAGCTACAGCGGCTCGCGATCAAAGCGCTTGGACAAATTGGTGATCCGAAGGCGATCGAACCTATTGTCGCGGCGACCTACGACGAATTCTCCCAGGATCTCTGGCCGGAAAGCCTCGATGCGCTAATGGGACTGGGGCAGGCCGGCACGGAAGTTGTGATCCGGCACCTTTCATCGGAAAAGGAGCGTGTCCGTCGGCTGGCGATTGAGCGCGTGGCTCTACAACCCTGGTTGTTGAGCAGCGAACAGATCGCGAAACTTGCAAAGGACTCCTCGGTTGAGGTCAGGCGCATCGCTATCTCCGCAATGGAGAATCCTGATGCCGACATGATTTCTGAACTCATGTCGGATGCCGATGCGGGTATTCGCGAAATGGTTCTCACGAAGTTCTGCGAGGGCGATCCGAAGAGGATTTCGGAGGCACTTGGCGACGCTGCGCCAGTTGTTCAGGCAGCTGCTTTGCGTTGTCTCGCGAAACTGCAGTCCAAGCCCGCGGCGGAAACGTCCGAGCGGCTGCTGCGCTCCCTGCTTGACAAGGAAGAGGCTGAAGTCTCGTGTGCCGTGCTTGATGTTGCCGGCGTGCTCACTCCAAACCTTGCAGGTGAACTGGCTCGTCAGTTGGCTGCAAAGCGGGCGGCGCCGTTGAAAGTACGACGTGCCGCCATTGCCAAGCTGGCGGACAGCCCCGATGAAGAAGGCCTGAAAATCTTGAGAACGCTGGTTGGAGATCCTGTCCGCTCAATCCGATTGAGCGCGCTTGATGCGTTGGCGGCGATTGCCAATCCGGGTAACAGATCGGGTGCGCTGGCGGATGCCGCCGCCGACACCAT
>JAUWFF010000230.1 GCA_030607105.1 Filomicrobium sp. | reverse complement strand
GCTCTTGTTCTGGCGCCCGGCGTTCCCCTGACCCATCCTGAGCCGCACTGGACCGTGCGAAAAGCCCGCGAGCACGGCGTTGAGATCATCGGCGATGTCGAGATCTTCGCCCGCGAGAGACAGGCACTGTGCGAAAACGCGCCCTTTATCGCCATTACCGGTACCAACGGAAAATCCACGACAACTGCGCTAGTCACACATCTATTACGCCATCTCGGCGTCAGCGTGGAAATGGGGGGCAACATCGGCAAGGCGATTTTGACGCTGCAGCCGCCAGCCCCGGAACGCGTTCATGTCGTGGAAATGAGCTCCTACCAGATCGACCTGACGCCGACACTGAAGCCGACGGTGGGAGTCCTTCTCAACATCTCGCCGGATCATATTGACCGACACGGAACATTGGCCCACTACGCCGAAGTCAAGGAACGCCTGTTAAAGGATGCCAGCGCCGCCGCGGTCGGTCTCGACGACAAGCTAACCCGTGCCGCCGCCGAACGCGTCGCGGACAGCCGTCATCTGTACGCGTTCACCGTTGGCAAGGGAGCCGGATTTGTTCCACGCCTTTATGCGATCGGCCAGAGCCTCTTCTTCCATGAAACCGCCGGGTCCTACGCAACCAGTGAGCAAATCGCAAACCTAACCCGAATTGGCTCTTTGCGCGGACAGCACAACGTGCAAAACGCTCTCGCAGCGCTCGCCGCCATCAAAGCGCTGCAAGACCTCGCCGACAAGGGCGGTGCGGCACTCACCGCAACGCAGAACGACCATCGCCTACTGTGGGACACCATACGGCTTGCGGAAGGACTGGCGAGCTTCCCCGGCCTGCCCCACCGCATGGAAGAAATCAAGCGAGCCGGCCGCATCTTGTTCATCAACGACTCCAAGGCCACCAATGCCGAAGCCGTCGAAAAGGCTCTGGCGTCTTTCGACGGAGGCATTCATTGGATCGCCGGGGGGCGCGCCAAGGACGGTGGCATAGCATCGCTAGAGGCGATGTTTCCCCGCATTGAGAAGGCCTACCTGATTGGGGAGGCCGCGGGCGCGTTTGCGGAAACACTCGCCAGCCACGTGCCCGCCGTCATATGCGCGACGCTGGACAAAGCCGTCGAAACTGCGGCGGCTGGGGCTTCGGTTTCTGCGGCAGCGGAGCCGGTCGTGCTATTTTCTCCGGCTTGTGCATCATTCGATCAGTTTCGAAACTTTGAGATCCGCGGTGACGCTTTCCGGAACCTCGTGATGGCACTTCCCGCTATGGCGGAGGGCATTGGCCCATGAGGGTTTCGCGCGCCGACCGCAGCCGGCTCTCCGAATGGTGGTTCACCGTCGACCATGTATTGATCGTGGCGATCATTGTGTTGATGTTTTGCGGCCTTGTCCTTTCGCTTGCCGCGAGTCCCTCCGTCGCATTGAAGAAGGGCTTGCCGACGTTTTTCTTTTTCGAGCGTCACGTAGTTTTCACCTCGGTCGGCTTTTGCGTGCTGATTACGCTGTCATTCCTGACGCCCTCGTGGGTCCGCCGCATCTCGGTCGTTCTTTTTGCTGGCGCCCTGGCGGCACTCGTTTGGGTGCTATTCGATAGTCAGGTGATCAACGGCGCACGCCGCTGGCTTTTCGTAGGTGGATTGTCGCTGCAGCCTTCGGAATTCGCAAAACCCGGTTTCATCATGATCGTCGCCTGGTTGTTCGCTGAGGCACGGCGCCGACCGGACATGCCGGCACTTCCGATTGCAATCGTGCTCGGAGCTTCGGTCTGCCTCCTGCTGGTATTTCAGCCCGACGTCGGCCAAACGGCGCTCCTGGCGGTCCTTTGGGGCGTCATGTACTTACTCGCCGGATTGCCTTTGATGGGGGCCACGATAATGGTAGGCCTCGGTATCGCCGGCGTCGTCGTCGCTTATTTCACCTTTCCCCATGTCCAAGACCGCATCGACCGCTTCCTACACGCTTCCCATGAAGCCAATTCGCAGGTCTCCCGGGCAACAGAGTCCTTCGCCCAAGGCGGCTTCTTCGGACTCGGACCGGGAGAAGGCACGATCAAGACCCACTTCCCCGATGCCCACACGGACTTCATCTTTTCGGTCGTAGCCGAGGAGTATGGCGCGATCGCCTGCCTGGGGCTGTCGGCGCTGTTCGCCTTCATCGTCCTCAAGGCGCTGATTTCCGCAGCACGCGAGCCGCGCCCGGCCAACCGCATCGCGATCCAGGGCCTAGCGATCATGTTTGGTCTTCAGGCCTTCATCAACATGGGCGTCAACGTAGGACTGCTGCCAGCAACCGGCATGACGCTACCATTCATCTCGACGGGCGGCTCTTCAATACTTGCGATTTCCGTAGTACTCGGCATGTTGTTGGCTCTGACACGTCGCCGAGCGGATCCTGCAAATTATGAGACTGCGGCGTTTCCACAGGCCGATGAGGGGTGGGCGAGGGAACCGCTCTCCGCAAGTACGGGCAGATCTGATGCACAACGACAATAGGCCTTGCGTACTCCTCGCGGCTGGGGGGACAGGTGGCCATCTCTTTCCCGCCTACGCCCTCGCCGAGGAATTGGGCCGACGAGACTACCTTGTCGACCTCGCCACGGACATGCGCGGAGACCGGTACGGCACCGGCTTTCCTGCACGCAAAGTTCATCAGATCCCCTCGGCGACGCTCGCCAGCAAGTCCCCAGTTGGCATCGCGCGGACGGTCTGGACACTCTGCCGAGGAGTCGGCACCGCGGTGCGGCTTCTTGGAGAAATCCGGCCATCAGTCGTCATTGGTTTTGGGGGATATCCGACGTTTCCCCCTCTACTGGCAGCAAAGCTCCGCGGCATAACGACGGCGTTGCACGAGCAAAACGCGGTGCTGGGCCGCGCCAACCGCATGCTGGCCGCGCGGGTTGATGCGGTTGCCACATCATTCGAGCGGGTCAAGTTCCTGGATGGTACCTTGACGGAGAAGGCGCGGTTTACCGGCAACCCTGTGCGCGATGTTGTCATTAAGTGCGCGACGCGGCCCTATTGGATACCTGATGCCACCGAGACGGTCCAACTGCTCGTATTCGGCGGTTCACAAGGTGCCCGGTTCTTTTCCGACACACTGCCGCCGGCGCTGGAGCTGTTACCGCGGGACCTCAAAACTCGGCTAAAAGTCGTTCAGCAGGCCCGTGAAGAAGACCTCGAACGGGTGCGGGAGGCCTACAATATCAGCGGAATAAGGGCGGAAGTCGCGCCGTTTTTTGCAAACTTGCCGGAAATCATGGCAAATTCGCAACTTGTAGTCGCTCGAGCAGGCGCCTCGACAATCGCCGAGTTGACGGTGCTGGGGCGTCCGTCGATCCTAGTCCCGCTGCCGCATGCGCTTGATAACGACCAACTGCAAAACGCCAGCCAACTTGCCGAATCAGGCGGCGCTTGGTGTATCGAACAAGGGGAGCTCTCGCCGGAGCGCCTCGCACGAGATTTGCAGCGTCTCATGAGTACGCCATCGTTGTTACTAGAAGCCGCCAAGGCGGCAAGGGCTCAAGGCAGGCCCGATGCCGTTGCGAGGCTTGCAGATCTTGTCGGAGAACTAGCTGGCTAAGGGTAGCCAGCTCAGTGGGGGAACTCCCAAGGGCGGTACTGGTGCTGCCTTATTTCGGCACCAGAGTTGCCAGTTGATGTGCGCTCAGGCGGCGCAAAGGATTTTCGAGGGAAGCAAGAACATGGAAATGCCCAGCGATATCGGGACCTTTCACATCATCGGCATTGGCGGGATTGGCATGAGCGCCATTGCCGAGATCCTGATCGACAAGGGCTATTCGGTCCAAGGCAGCGACCAAAAGGACAGCGCCAACGTCAAGCGGCTTCGGGCAAAAGGGGTGCGCGTCTTCATCGGCCATGACGCCATCAACCTGGTCGGCGCCAAGCAGGTCGTGATTTCAAGCGCTGTCAAAGAAGGCAACCCTGAACTTGAAGCCGCATGTCAGCGAGGGCTGCCGATCATTC
>JAUWFF010000378.1 GCA_030607105.1 Filomicrobium sp. | reverse complement strand
GGCATGTACACACTCACCGATGCCGAAGCGAGCCCCGTCAAGTGGAGCGCCACTGCGCTCTAGAAGTGAGCGGCCCATTCCGAAGCCGCGAGAATGACACGTTCGCCGTCGGTTACTTCCATAACGAATTGAGCAGCGGTTTTGAGAACACAGTCGGACCTCTTCTTTCGGTGGCGGCAACCGTCGCAAACAGAACGCCGACAAGAATTGCGATCGAAGACACTGATGGCTTTGAAGCCTATTACGTCGCCCAGCTTACGCCCTGGTGCGCACTAACCGGAGACCTGCAGGTGATAACCGAGACCTTGAGTACGGAAGACACTAAAGTGGTGACCGGCTTCCGGGGAAATCTCAAGTTCTGAGTATCACGTCGGCGCCGCGCGGCAGGTTGCAGGCTCAGCGCGCTTGTCCAAACGGCAAGTAGCCGAGCCGCCCGTAAAAATCTCGAAGGAGCAATAAATGGCAAAGCCAGAACTTCCGCCTGGTATCGTTTCTAAGGAGGAGCCGCAAACCTTTGTTGAGGCGGTTGGAAAGATCAACGCCACGCCGGCATTTTTCGACGCCCTCGCCAAGCAGCCAGATGATGGGCCGACCATCAACCTCAACTTTCTGCGCTACCGGCCACGGGGAGACAGCTCACGATATGATCTTTACGGCGCCGTGGCCGGCAAAGAGATTGTCGGAGTCGGAGGCGACATTATTCTTCATGCCGAGGCGATCACCAACGTCGACAAGATCTTCGAGATCAGCGACAAGTGGGACGGCGTCGCATATGCAATGTACCCGCGCCGAGCCGCTTATCTGCAGCTTCAGCGTGATGTCGACTACCAGATGGCGATCCCCGATCGCGTCGCCGGCACCTTTGAGCGCATGCTCTATGTGTTGAGCGATGGTGAAGCGATCTACGACGCTACCGGCTCAATCGAAAACTTCCACAAAACCAATACGCGGGTGGCATTCGAGAATGACAACGTTGTCGTCTCGGAGCTCCTACGCTTCAAGAAACCCGATGGGCGCAAAGCATACGAAAAGTTTGCTGAAGGCTTTGCCCCGATGCTCAATAAGATCGGCGGTGAGGTCGTTCTGTCGGTGCGCGCGGAGATGCCGATTGTGTCGGAAGAGTACTGGGACCATTTCGTCTCGTTCCGCTTCCCATCGCTCAAGGCGATGCAGGACCTCTACCGCAGCGATGCGTTCCAGGAGATCAATGTCCACCGCATCGAGGGCCTCGATGGCACTCTGGCGGTGCTCGGTAAACCGCAGAAAATGCCACCAAAGCCCAGAAGCTGAATACACCTCGAAGGGCTACTTCGACAATCAGATGCATACCGGACGCGTTGGCGTAACGCGGTATTTCAATTGGGGGGACTGATCAGTTCTTCTTGCCGTAGCACTTCTTCTTGAAGAAGCCGCGGTTCATATAGCGTGGGTTGCGCATGAAGGGCGGCGCGGTGGTGACGCACTTTTGCCCGCTACTCTGCTTTTGGGTGGTCTTGGTGACCTGCTGAGGCTTTTGCTTCTGCTTCGCCAAGGCCGGTCCGGCCGTTGCGATCGCCAAGGCCGCAATCAGCAGGCCGGGCAGCGCATTGCCAATTCTCATCATGCTCCCCTCGCAACGCCTCGTTTCAACCGCGCGCAGCATGACATACGGGGCCAAACCGGCGCCAGCCCGATCCCCGGCCTTGCGTCAGACCGGCGGCACCATAATATGGCCGCGCTGGCGGCATGGACTGCCGGCCTCAAAGTTCGCTGCGGCGGGGTGGCACGAAATCGCATGGTGAGAGTTCTCTTCTTGGCCCTCGGGCTTCTGATCGTCGCGTCGGCAGGCCTTCAGGCGCAAACCCAATCGCTAAGACCAACGCCAAACGCCTGCACCTCCGGAAGCCAGAGCGTGCGCGTCTGCAACAACGACTTCCAGTCTTGCAACGACGTCTGCGTCGCCAGGGCGCTGGATCCCAGCACCGAGATCGTCGGCTGCACCACAGCCTGCTGCTACAAATTCAATGTGTGCTTGCGGATGCGCGGATGCGGCCCGCGCGCCATCAACTGCGACTGAGCGCGACGGATCAACCGCCGGCTTGCGCCGACACCTCATCGAGCTGCGCCTTGAGCTCGTCCGGCGGCAGATACTGGATGAGGGACTTCTGTGTGCCGTCGACTTCATAGCGGAGCTTCAGCAGCAGCCCGCCATAGGACTCAAAATACTCCTCCACGGTGATGCCGTCCTCGCCGTCCATCGCCTCGGGCGGGAACGGAAACACCAGCCGGAAGTTTGCACCTGCCGGCACGGTCGCCTCTGAGGCGACCTGAAACGCTTGCGGCGCGGCATCGCCTTCGCCAGCCGGCGCGGCGGTCGTATCAACCTTGAGTGAGAGCTTGAGATCTGGCCGTTTCACATCCGGCTTCAACACAGCCTCCACGCCGGTCAGCGGTTGATCGGACAGGTTCACCGCGCCCACGGACAGGCCGTTGATGCGGAACGCTGCCGGTGTCCCCGAAAGCGTGAACACGGCCCGTTCGGGCAAGGGGCGCTCGGACCCCAGGAACGCCCAGGCGATACCGGAGCCGGCCTCTTCTTCGGCCACGGCTTCCGCCGGTTCCGTCGCGGCCGTCGTCGCCGTTCCGGCGCCGGCCCGCAACAACAGCCCGCCGCCGAGCAAAAGCCCGCCACAGATCAGCAACACTGCGCCCGCGATTATCATCATCCGACTGAGACCGACATCCCTTGTTCGTATCCGC
>JAUWFF010000182.1 GCA_030607105.1 Filomicrobium sp. | reverse complement strand
GCGACGGAGACAATTTGCTCGCTCTTTTCATTGAGTAGCAACATTGCCGCGTCCTCGCCTTTGATCGCCTTGCGCACTTCCGGATAGTACTGACCGTTGGCGTTTCCGATCTCCTTGTAAACCTGCACCTCTTTGTCGATCAGCCAGTGCTGCAGCCGGGTCCAGAAGTTCTTTGTCGTAGGACGCTGTTGCTTGGAGCCCTGCACGGTCTTTGAGTTCGAATCGGGTTTCTTACCGATGTTCCCCCTTCTCAACAGGTCGCTGGAATCCACCACCAGATTGCCTCTGCGGTCATAGATTCGGGCGCGGGTATTCGTCGGCGCGATCAAGCGGCGGAAGATGGGTGCGACCTTTTCAGGACGGATGGAAAGCTGCAATGCTGCGAAACCATCATCACGAAACGGGATGAGCGCATTCTTTGTCGCAGGCAGCCGGTCCGGATCAACCAGGATCTGACCTTTTTTCACCATCGCGCTTCCGGCGATGGCCGCTGCAATGATCTGCCCCTGCGTACGAAGTGAATCGCGCTTGGCGTTTATGATCCAACTGGAATCCAGGCTCAGATAGAGGATGCCCAAAAACAGAATGAAAAAGCCGATGAGGTTCGACGCAAGGATTCTCCGCAGCAGGCTGGCGGAGATGAATCTGACAACAGGTTGCCGGTTGAACCAGGCAATGATGGCTTCGCGCCAAGGGCCGCCCTTGCCCAGTTTTGTGGTCACCCTTGTAACAGGTTCGGGAGCGCTGACGCTGTTCAGACCGAGCCGGCTGGAAATCGGTTGCGCGGAAGTTTGGCAGCGCTCGGCAGCCGAGGAAAGCAGGCGACCGGCGCCATCACGAATTCCGAGGAGCTTCGACCCCGCAGTTGTGAAGCGTTCGCTGTCGAGCGCCATTTGGCCTCCGCGTTGGATCGTCCAGCGGCGCCCTCCGAGTGGTATCGAGGGCGGCGCTCGACTATAGCGTCAACGTGCCACCAGCGCATGGCGCTGCGGCAGAACAATCCACTTCCATCCTACGCTTCCTTAAAGCGGTAGCCGACACCGTAGAGTGTTTCAATGACGTCAAAGTTGTCGTCAACCTGCTTGAATTTCTTGCGCAGCCTTTTGATGTGACTGTCAATGGTCCGGTCGTCAACGTAGACCTGGTCATCATACGCCGCATCCATTAGTGCATCGCGGGTCTTAACAACACCTGGGCGCGCAGCCAGCGCCTGCAAGATCAAGAACTCCGTCACCGTCAACGTGACCGGCTTGTCGTCCCAATGGCAAGTGTGGCGCTCCGGGTCCAGCTTCAGCATGCCGCGTTCAAGGACCTTGGCGGCTTCGGTTCCCGCGGCGCCGGCCTCCCGGGCTCCCGCGCGCCTCAGCACCGCTTTCACGCGCTCAACAACGAGTCGCTGTGAAAACGGCTTTGCGATGTAGTCGTCCGCGCCCATCTTGAGCCCGAAAAGCTCATCAATTTCCTCATCCTTGGATGTGAGGAAGATTACAGGCATATCCGATTGCTGCCGCACACGTCGCAACAGCTCCATGCCGTCCATGCGGGGCATCTTGATGTCGAAGATACCAAGATCCACAGGATCCTCGTTCAACGCCTCAAGTGCTGCGGCGCCGTCGCTGTATGTGCGGACTTTGAACCCTTCCGCTTCCAGCGCCATCCGAAGTGAATTCAAAATGTTGCGCTCATCATCGACCAGCGCGATGGTGCTTTTCTCTTTCATGACCGTTCGACCCTTGGGTTCCTATTGGCCGCGCCAACGGCGCTCTATGGCGGTTAAACGTAGGAATTGTGGCGGAATAGACACTGCGGGCCCACTGTTGAACACAAGCTGAATAGGGCCTTGGCCGCCGTCGCGCAATACAGTTGCCAAAACCTCGCGGATACCCACAATTTTCTGTTTTCCAGCAGACTTTTAATTTTCCGACCTACGTATACCTTGTAGACGAGAGTACCCTTATTTATGGGTAACTGTACCGGTGGCAATTTGCCCGGCTGCGCTGCATTGTAACTTCAGCGTTTTGTAGCACGCGCCGAGCAGTGGAGTCGCCAGGGGACCTGAGGGGGCGATACAGCTGGAGGGCGTCCGGTATCATCTAGTGCTTTGGCAGCGGACGCCATTGTTCTCTGGCGCTCGATTCTGCCGTAATGATTAGCACCGTGCAGTGGGGCTGCAAAATTGGCCGGGAAGGCAACCCTGAGCCAAGCTAAATTCACCAGAGACACAACTTCGAAAGCCAAACATGACTCTAATGACTTTCCCGCTGACTGCGGCGCGATCAATTATCTCCAACAAGACCGAAGCGGAACTCGTGGAAATCGCGATCCGTCGCAAAGAAGGTCAATTGAGCAGCAGTGGGGCTCTTGTGGCCGAGACCGGCCAGCACACTGGCCGATCTCCAAACGACAAATTTATTGTAGCCGATAGCGATACTGAACGCTCGATCTGGTGGGACAACGCCAAGCGAATGACGCGCGAGCAGTTCGATCAGCTATACCAGGATTTTTGCGCCTTCGCGGCCGACAAGGACCTTTTCGTTCAGGACCTTTATGCAGGTGCTGACGAAGAGTTTCGCCTGCCGACCAGGATCGTCACCGAGTACGCCTGGCATTCGTTGTTCATTCGCCACCTGCTGCGCCGCCCGGCTCGCGCTGAGCTGACGGGTTTCAAGCCGCAGTTCACAGTGGTCAACCTGCCCAGTTTCCGCGCCGCTCCGGAATATCATGGGACCCGCAGCGAGACCGTCATCGCCTGCGATTTTTCGCGCCGGATCGTTCTCATCGGAGGCACGTCTTACGCTGGTGAAACGAAAAAGAGCGTGTTCTCGTTCCTCAACTATCTCTTGCCGGAACAAGGCGTCATGCCGATGCACTGCTCGGCCAACGTTGGCGATGCCGGCGACAGCGCCGTCTTCTTTGGACTTTCAGGCACCGGCAAAACGACACTGTCGGCCGATCCCTCGCGCACGCTGTTGGGTGACGACGAGCATGGTTGGTCGCCCAGCGGCATCTTCAATTTCGAGGGCGGCTGCTACGCCAAGACCATCCGTCTGTCCGAGGAGGCCGAGCCGGAGATTTTCGCGGCTTCGAACCGCTTCGCGACTGTTTTGGAGAACGTCGTTTTACGCCCCGATCGCACGCCGGATTTTGATGACGGTACGCTGACCGAGAACGCGCGTTCGGCCTATCCTCTGGAAGCGATCGCCAACGCCAGCGCGACCGGAACCGCAGGCCATCCAAAGAACATTGTGATGCTGACCGCCGACGCCTTCGGGGTCATGCCTCCGATCGCCAAACTCTCTCCTGCACAGGCGATGTATCACTTCCTCTCCGGTTACACCGCCAAGGTTGCCGGCACCGAGAAGGGCATGGGCAGCGAGCCTCAGGCCACCTTCTCGACGTGCTTTGGCGCCCCCTTCATGCCGCGTCATCCAGGCGTCTACGGTAACTTGCTGCGTGATCTCATCGCCAAGCACGGCGTCGACTGTTGGCTGGTCAACACTGGTTGGACCGGCGGCAAGTACGGCGTCGGGAGCCGCATGCCGATCAAGGCGACGCGCGCGCTGCTGAATGCGGCGCTCTCCGGTTCCCTTTCCAGCGCCGAAATGCGCGTTGACGAACTGTTTGGGTTCCAGGTGCCCAAGGCACTCGACGGAGTTGAACCGAAGATCCTCACGCCCCGGCAGACTTGGGCCGATCCGGCGGACTATGACCGCACGGCTCAGAAGCTGGCGGAAATGTTCATCGCCAATTTTGAAAAGTTTGCCGAGCACGTCGACAATGAGGTCCAGGCAGCAGGCCCTTTAGCCGGATCAAGAGCTGCGGCTGAATGAACCTCAGCGCGCGGGGCGACACCAGAACAGTCCAAGACTTGACAGTCAGATAGCTTTGGTACGCCAACTCCCTAAGTGAGTTGGCGTATCGCAGCAATTATGAGGCATTGCCGGCCCCCGGTCTCTGGCCCATCGGCTCCACCTCAGCTTTTTATCGGAACCCAAAAGCACGCCTCGGATCGTTGACGGCATTTCTCCAGAGGGACGAAAAAGTTTGCCCCTTCGAGCCAAAGCCTTTGCTAGACCCGACCGCGCAACGAACAACGGCCGAAAATAATATGCGGCTTCTTCTTCCGGACGTCAGTGGCAAAGCCAAACTATCGTCGAAGAAATCTCAAAATAAAAAAACAGCACTGCTAACAGCACTGTTTTTTGTAGTTAGATGAAAATGTAGCCAAAGGAAGAAGTATAGGTTCAGGTCCTAGGCACGGTTACGCGTGCGGAGCACCCGGGGAAAATCATCTGAGGACTCCGAGTAGCGGCCGAAATCGGTTTGTTCGGTTTCCGCATGAGCTGGCTGGCGTCGGTGCTCTTGGGCAAACCAGTCTTGTTGGCTGGCAGGCGCGGTTGCTC
>JAUWFF010000141.1 GCA_030607105.1 Filomicrobium sp. | reverse complement strand
GACCTCCCGCGCCTCTATCTGTCGCCGCGTGGGACCCCGCTCACCCAGCGCGCCGCCAAGGATCTTGCAGCCGGCCCCGGCGTACTTCTGCTCGCTGGGCGTTTTGAAGGCGTTGATGAACGCGTCCTCGAGGCCCGTGACTTTCGCGAGGTCTCGATCGGAGATTATGTCCTTTCGGGCGGCGAACTGGCCGCCATGGTGTTGATCGACGCTTGTGTCCGCCTCATTCCCGGAGTCATCGGCGCCGACGAGAGCCTCAAACACGAGAGCTTTGAGGGCGGCCTCCTGGAATACCCTCAGTACACACGCCCGCGCGACTGGGAAGGCAGGCCGATCCCCGATGTCCTGCTTTCTGGCGACCACGGCCAGATTGCGCGGTGGCGCGACGCACAGGCTCGCAAACTGACGAAGGCCCGCCGACCCGATCTGCTGGCCCCGAAAACCCGCGAAAAATAACGGTTCCAACAGGCGGCGGCGACTTGAAACCGCAGCCATCGACAGTCGCCTCGTTTTGAGTTAGTAGATCACCTTCAAATTTCCCAGACATGGGTTGCATGAGCGACGCCCGCCCCTCCCCGGGGATCGTAGGCATCGTTCCTCTGCTTTTGAAAGCCTCGAGGAACAACCAAAAATGAACATCATCGAACAGCTCGAACGCGAGCAAATGCGGACGATTTCCGCCAAGCGCGGGGTGCCGGAATTCAGCCCTGGCGATACCATCAAGGTCATGGTGAAAGTCGTCGAAGGCAAGACTGAACGCCTACAGGCCTACGAAGGTGTCGTCATCGCCCGCTCTGGCGCCGGCCTGAACGAGAACTTCACGGTCCGCAAGATTTCCTATGGCGAAGGTGTCGAGCGCGTCTTTCCTGTCTACTCGCCGCTAATCGCATCGATCGAAGTCGTCCGCCGTGGCCGGGTTCGTCGCGCCAAACTCTACTATCTACGTGGCCGCCGTGGCCGTTCCGCCCGCATTGCCGAGCGCACTGACGTCCGCGCCCGCCGTTTGAACGCCGCATGGAAGGGCTTCAAAAAGCAAAAAGGTCAACCCGATGACCTCTCCCAGCTCAACGGCATCGACGAAGAACTGCAGATGCGTTTGAAGCAGTTGAACTGCGTCAAACTCGAGCAGATCGCCAATTTCTCCGATGACGACATCGCCAACCTTGACGAATTCCTCAAGCTTGAGGGACAAATCGAGAAGCAGGACTGGGTCGGTCAGGCGCAACGTCTAATCGCTGAAGCAACAGCCGCCGAAGCCGCAGCTGAAGCCGAAGAAGCCAAGAAGGCTGAAGAAGCTGCCAAGCAGCAACAGGCGCCCGAATAAGAACTTTCATGAGTTCGAGGGAGTAGCGGCCCACCGGTTTCGGCCGGTGGGCCGTTTGCGTTTCTGTCAGTCCCCAACGCGCAGCATGGTCGCCGGGCCAAGCATCGGCAAAAGCCGCAAGAGATCCCGTTTCCGCAAAGCGATACATCCCTCCGTCGGCTCCAGCCCGTCGGGGCACTCTCGGGCAACGTGGATGAAAATGGCGCTCCCCCTGCCCTGCTGGCAAGGCCGGTCGTTGTATCCAACCACCACAATGACGTCGTAAAGACTGTCGTCGCGCCAGAGCCTTTCGGCGCTAGCGTCATAAGGGTGTCGGATACGCCGGTTGTAATTGCGATCACCGGCTGCATCACACCATCCATCCTCGGGCAAGAGTGCCCTGAGCGGCAGCGAGGTAGATGGCCTTGAAGCGAGCCGATCGGACCGGTAGTAAGCCTCTCGCAGCGGCCACACGCCGCGTGGGCTCGCCCCATCGCCTTCATGTTTTTGCGCGCGCATGCCCGACCGCCCTAGCGCGCACGGTATTAAAAGGTTTCCGGCCCGCAGGAGGCCGCGCGTTGACTCTGCCGGTTTCCCACTGACGATAAGTTGTCGCAACGTGTGGTAAGTGTTTATTGTCCGACCTGGTCTCATTGGCAAAAAGAGTTGTGCTGAATATGCCCGCAAAACTCGTCGACTTCGAAATAACCTGTGGGCACACACATGCTTAACGCCTTTTCTCCCCCTATGGCGTTCCAAGTTTACCGTGGTAGATAATCTATCAGCCGTTGGGGAAGCACTGCCCGGAGTGACGAGAAAAATGAGCAATGTCCGCAAGATTTTGATCGTGGATGACGACGACGACCTTCGCGATTCCCTGAGGGACCAGCTGGCATTGCATGACGAGTTCGAGGTAACGGTAGCCGATTCCGCCGCCAGCGGAATGGAAATCGCCAAGGCCGAACATCATGACCTTGTCTTGTTTGATGTCGGGTTGCCTGACATGGATGGGCGCGAAGCGGTCAAGATCCTGCGTAAGACTGGCTTCAAGAGCCCCATCATCATGTTGACGGGCAACGATTCAGACGCCGACCAGATCCTTGGCTTGGACGCCGGCGCCAACGATTACGTCACCAAGCCCTTTAAGTTTGCTGTACTGCTTGCACGCATCCGCGCCCAGCTTCGCCAGCACGAACAAAGTGAAGACGCCGTTTTCACTATTGGCCACTACACCTTCAAGCCAGCATCCAAACTGTTGGTCGATGAAAAAGGCTCCAAGATCCGTCTCACCGAAAAGGAAACTTCAATTCTGAAATTCCTTTACCGGTCTGGCGAAAAGGTCATTACCCGCGATGTCCTCTTGCACGAGGTGTGGGGCTATAACGCCGGTGTGACGACCCATACCCTGGAAACGCATATTTATCGTCTGCGCCAGAAGATCGAAAAGGATCCTTCAAACGCCGAGCTTCTGGTTACAGAAACCGGCGGCTACAAATTAGTTCCCTGACCGGCGATCTGAAGCAAGACGGCAGCGCGCCGGCATCTGACATGTCGACGCCTTCTATCCCGAACCCTCACCGGCGGACCGATCGGCCAGCGCATCATCCAGCCGGCGCAGTCTTTGCGCGAGGACTTGCAGCACGTAGAGTGCGAAATCCGGTTCTGCCCGCACCAGGCGGAGATACGCTGCCCGATCGAGAATCGCCACCTCGGTGTTGGTGGCCGCCAAGGCCGCGGCGCTGCGTGGCGCATCATCAATAAGCGACATCTCCCCGAAGATCCCGTCCGCACCGACAGTTTCCAGCACACGGCCATACATCAGGATATCAATAAGCCCGGAGCGAACAAGGTACATCGCGCCGCCGGCCTCATCCTGCAGGAACACCTTCTCACCCGCAGGAAGACTGGCGAAGGGCACACCCTCGCGCTCTAGTTTCTCAAAATCGATAGGGCCTCGCACCATCGCTTAACGCTCAACTGTTCCGGCGATCTCGCTCACGCACTAGGAGACCATTTGCGAACATCGACGAAATGGCCTTCCAGCGCCGCCGCCGCTGCCATCTTGGGCGACACAAGATGCGTGCGACCCTTGTAGCCCTGGCGCCCTTCGAAGTTGCGGTTCGATGTCGAGGCGCACCTCTGCCCCGGCTTGAGCTGGTCGGGGTTCATACCAAGACACATCGAACAGCCGGGCTCACGCCACTCAAACCCTGCGGCGGTGAATATCTTGTCCAACCCTTCGGCCTCCGCCTGCGCCTTCACAAGACCCGATCCAGGCACGATCATCGCATAATCGAGACGCTCGGAAATCTTGCGCCCCTTCACGACTTCCGCGACGACTCGCAGGTCTTCGATGCGGCCATTGGTGCAAGAGCCAATCCAGATGACCTCCAACGGAATGTCGGTCACCTTCGTGCCGGGTTCTAGACCCATGTACTCCAGGGACCGCATCATGGAGGCCCGCTTGTTGACGTCATCAAGCGCTTCCGGATCCGGAACGACGCCGGTCACCGCAACCACATCCTCCGGCGACGTGCCCCAGGTTACGATTGGCGGCAGCGCGGCGGCATCCAGGCGAACTTCCGTGTCAATGTGTGCGCCATCATCCGTGTGAAGCGTCTCCCAGTGACGCATCGCCATATCCCAGGCATCACCCTTAGGTGCCTTTGGCCGGCCCTTGATAAACTCGAAAGTCTTTTCATCAGGTGCAATCATGCCGGTCCGGGCTCCGCCCTCGATCGACATATTACAGACCGTCATGCGACCTTCCATCGACAGTGCGCGGATGGCCTCTCCTGTGAATTCGATCGCGTGATGATTACCACCGGCTGTCCCAATCTCGCCGATCACCGCGAGAATGATGTCTTTCGCCGCAACGCCGTTCGGCAACTGCCCGTCGACGCTGACCCGCATGTTCTTGAGTTTCTTTTGAACCAGCGTCTGTGTAGCCAGCACGTGCTCCACTTCGGACGTGCCGATACCGTGTGCCAAGGCACCGAACGCCCCGTGTGTCGAGGTATGGCTATCTCCGCAAACAATGGTCGTCCCCGGCAACGTGAAGCCTTGCTCGGGTCCGACCACGTGGACGATGCCTTGCCGGTTATCAAGCTCATCGTAGTATTCGATGCCGAAGTCTTCTGCGTTCTTCGCGAGCGTTGCGACCTGCAGCAGGCTCTCCGGATCACTAATACCCTGCGAGCGATCCGTGGTCGGCACGTTGTGATCCACGACGGCGAGCGTCTTTTCGGGGGCCCGCACCGACCGTCCGGCTATGCGCAGACCTTCGAAGGCCTGCGGGCTCGTCACCTCATGCACGAGATGGCGATCGATGTAGATGACACAGGTGCCGTCCTCGTGGTCGTGCACCGTGTGATCATCGAAAATCTTGTCATAAAGCGTCTTGGCCATGTACGAGAAACCCATTGTTTTCGTGTCTCAGAGCCTAGATAGACCCGTCGTGGAAACTTCGCAATAAACACCGCGCAGGCGGCGCCCGAAGCGGATGTGAAATCGGACGTCAAGCCGGTCTTGAAGACGGCCCGTCGGCGAACCGCGAAAGTAGCAATTGGTCTTCACCAGATGAACGCGGCCGAACTGGCTCAATACTTCCAGCTGCGTGATTTCGAGACCAGGAAATCCCTTAGAACGTGTACCTTCTTGGAGCCTTTAAGCTCCTCGGGATAAACGAACAGAACTTCCATGCTCGGACCTTCAACATGCT
>JAUWFF010000348.1 GCA_030607105.1 Filomicrobium sp. | reverse complement strand
GCTGACACAGCGAATCGTTGAGCGGCGGAAATCCACAGGTGCGTGATTAGATTGCGGGTGTCCAGATTGGCGATGGGTCCATGTTTGGCGACTGTCAGCGTCGCCCGGCGTTCGGGCTGTTTCTGGAAACCCGCACGGGCGGCACATACATGCGGCGCGCGCTGCACAGCCGGCGCCGGCTTTCGTTCTTGCCGCAGGGCCGCGGATCACCGTCCTTGGTCATGCATATGCGAACCTCGCGCAGCCGGTTGCCCGCACCGCCGCAGGAGACCACGATCATGTCGGGCTGTAAGTTGAGGATGGAGTTGGCGGCGATGAATTCATCGACCAACGTGTCGGGCGAAACCATTTGTGGCTTTTCTGGAAAGACATAGCGTTGCGGTATCTTGATTCTCTTGAAGATCCTGCGTGAGAGGCTGAAGTATCCTTCCGGCTTCAAGCCCGAGCAGGTGCCGTGTTTCTTGTATTGATGGATGATGAGCCCAGTGCTTGGCATGACGTCGAGCATGCCGTTGATGACACGCTTGGGTACGTACGGTTTGAAGTGTGTCCAACAGCGTTCGGGATAGCCGCTTGTGTATTGCGGCCAGAGGCCGTGCAATACGAAGGCGTAGGGCCTCTTACTAGGCTTAGGGTTGCACTGCTGATCCCTTCTATCGCGGGGCTGTGCCGCGCAGTGAGTGGGCGACCAGGACAGGACGAGAGAGTAATAGTCAAAGTCGCCTGGCACGTTGGCGCGCTGTTCGCTGCGATTGTCGTCGTAGCGGCCGTAGCGCTGTGCTTTTGCCTTATCTGGCAGCAATGCGAAGCTGGCGGCCATGGCGATGAGTAGGGTTGTCATTGCGCGCGTTGCCATCAGTGTTGGTCTCCATTTGGCGGCGGTTGCTCGGCAAATAGACTAAGCGACCGAAACCGTGGTGCAATCGGCCGAGGTCTACGCGATTTCGCAAAACTGCCTCCTGCTGCTCGAGAAAGTCGGGTGCATGCAATCGGGCTGTCAGAGCGTGGCAAGGCGATCCAGGATCCGCGCCCAGCTGCGCGTGCCCTTTTTGAAGCTCTTCATGTTGTATTTTTCGTTGGGCGAATGAATCCGGTCGTCTTCCAGTCCAAAGCCGATGAGCAAGCTATCCATGCCGAGTTTGGTTTTGAAATCGGTGACGATCGGGATCGATGCGCCGCAGCCCATGAGGACCGCGGGTTTGCCCCATTCTTCTTCGAGGGCCTTGGCAGAGGCGGAAAGGGCCGGGCTGTTGGTATCGAAACCTATAGCCGCGGAGGCGAACGTGCCGTTGAACTCGACCGAACAATCCTGCGGGACACGTTCCTTTATGTAGGCCTTCACTGCGTTGATGACGGCATCGGGGTCCTGACCGGGCACGAGCCGGCAGGTTATTTTGACGCTCGCCTCACCGGGAATGATGGTTTTGGTGCCAACGCCCTGATATCCGCCCGTGATGCCGTTGTACTCCAACGTCGGCCGCGACCACAGCTGCTCCAGCGGTGATTTGTTCTGCTCACCGGCCGGTCGCGAAAGACCGATCGACTTCAGGAACGGGCTCGGGTCGAAACCGATCTCCCGCCACTGGCGGAGCTGTTTGGTGGACGGGTTCTTGACGCCGTCATAGAAGCCGGGAACGGTGACGCGGCCTTTGGAGTCATGCATGGCGCCGCAGATCTGCGTGAGGACCCGGATCGGGTTGGCCGCGAGACCGCCGTAGAGGCCGGAGTGCAGATCGCGGTTGGGACCTTTGATGGTGGCTTGAACGCCGCCAAGGCCGCGCAGCATGGTTGTGATGGCAGGCGTATCACGGTCCCACTGGCCAGTGTCGCAGACCAAGACGAAGTCGGCCTTCACCTTCTTGGTGTGCTTCTTGAGAAAGCCAGGAAGAGATGGCGATCCGCACTCCTCTTCTCCTTCAAGCATCACCGAGACGTTGACGGGCAGTTCGCCGCTCACCGACTTCCAGGCGCGGGCGGCTTCGAGGAAGGTCATGAGCTGGCCTTTGTTGTCCTCCGCGCCACGGGCGACGATCACCTTGCCATTGCCTTTTTCGCTGGCGATGCGCGGTTCGAACGGCGGCGACTTCCAAAGTTCCAGTGGGTCGGGCGGCTGCACGTCATAGTGCCCGTAAAACAGAACGTGCGGTTTTTTGGGATCGGGTTTGTCGCGGTCGCGTGCGACGACAACGGGGTGGCCGGTTGTGGCGACTACTTCGGCCGAAAAACCGATGTCTTCCAACGTTGACCGGCACCATTCGGCTGCCTTCTGGCAATCCTTGGAGAAGGCCGGGTCCGTGGAAATACTGGGAATGGACAACAGCTCGAACAGACGTTGGAGGCTGTCGGCGTGGGAAGCGTCGATCAGCTTCAGGACTTGGGCAAGGGCTGTCATGCGGAAAGAACGCCTTTGGTTTGGAGTGGCAAGTTTCGGGAGCGTAGATGGAAGACAACTTGGAGATTAGGTCACAGCGTGTGGCGAAGTCACGGGCGGATTTGATTTTGACGCCAGCACGGGAGGATTGCGCTAAGGAACAGTATCGTCGCTAAGTTGTTACTCAGAATTCTCGCTGCTCAACCTTCTTGTTTTGTTCGTCTCGGTCATGTTTGTGCTGACGATCCTGATGTTTGGGGGCTACGCGAAGAGGTGGTGGATCGACAAGGAATCGCGCGACGCGGGCTATACCTGAGCATCACAGCAAAACCGTGCGAACGACGATACTCAGGGCAAATGGTTCAAAAAGCCATCTGTCGCAGAGCTGTCATGGCTGCTAAGCCCCTGTCTAGAGATGGCAGGTGGGACCGGCGTCGTTGGCCCACGGGGAGACGGAGCAAAGCAGGTATGGCAGACAGCGCGACCGAGCAAGACCGCAAGCAAGTCTATCTGTTCGCGGCGGGGCAGACCGACGGCGGGGCCAAAATGCGCGAACTGCTAGGCGGCAAGGGCGCAAACCTGGCTGAGATGTCAAACCTTGGCCTGCCGGTGCCGGCGGGCTTTACCATCACTACGAAGGTTTGCAGCAC
>JAUWFF010000259.1 GCA_030607105.1 Filomicrobium sp. | reverse complement strand
ACGGCGCCATGACCTACCTCGATGAAGTCCACGCCGTTGGCCTTTACGGCCCCCGCGGTGGCGGCATCGCCGAGCGCGAAAATGTTATGCACCGCGTCGACATCATCAACGGCACGCTGGCCAAGGGCTTCGGTGTCATGGGTGGTTACATCGCGGCTACGCCTGCGATCTGCGACGCGATCCGCTCATACGCCTCCGGCTTCATCTTCACGACGTCGTTGGCTCCTGCCATCGCCGCCGGTGCGCTGGCCTCGATCCGCCATCTCAAGGCCTCCGACGCCGAGCGCCGCACTCATCAGGAACGCGCTGCAACTTTAAAGACGCGATTGGGCGACGCCGGGCTGCCGGTGATGGACAACCCCAGTCACATCGTTCCGGTAATGGTCGGCGATCCGGTGCACTGCAAGGCGGTGACCGATGCGCTCCTCGAGCATTACGGCATCTACGTCCAGCCGATTAACTACCCGACAGTACCGCGCGGCACCGAGCGCATTCGCTTGACGCCGGGCCCGCTGCACAATGATGCGCTGATGGACCATCTGGTCAATTCGCTCACGGAGCTTTGGGAGCGCTGCCCGGTCGCTAAAGGCCAATACGTCCGGCTTGCCGCCGAATAGCCGAGGTTCCTCCGACCGAAAATCTCGCGTCGGCCGTGCTGCGGCGGCTGGAAAACGTTGTGCGCGGTGTAATGGGCAGTCAGGATTCCGCCGGATGTGTAGTCTCGCCCCTACCCAATGGCCAAAAGCTCCGATTTTTGCTGGTCGAGACACCACTCCGATGCGTAGTTTGATCGCGTTGTCTTGTCCGAAAAGATTAGACGATGGTAGAAGCCTAGCTCCATGCAAGCGTCAATGAACAGCAGCCGCCCGTGGACTGTCCGCTCCACCTGAACCCGGTGCCAGGCCCACGAACGAAACAACCCGCGCGAAAATGAGGAAGCCCTATGTCGACAGCTACGGATGCAACCGGCTCCGCAACCAATACGTTCTTCTCCGCAACGCTTGCTGAGAGCGATCCGGAAGTATCCGCCGCGATCGCTAAGGAATTCGACCGCCAGCAGCACGAAATCGAACTGATCGCCTCTGAGAACATCGTTTCCAGAGCGGTTCTCGAAGCCGCTGGCAGCGTCCTGACCAACAAGTACGCCGAAGGTTATCCCGGCCGCCGCTACTATGGCGGATGCCAATTCGTTGATATCGCGGAAGACCTCGCTCGCGATCGTGCCAAAAAGCTGTTCGGTTGTAAATTCGCCAACGTGCAGCCTAATTCCGGTAGCCAGGCCAATCAGGGTGTCTTCAATGCGCTCCTCAAGCCGGGCGACGCCATCCTGGGCCTCAGCCTCGCCGCCGGCGGTCACCTTACCCACGGCGCACCGGTCAATCAGTCCGGTAAGTGGTTCCAGGCTTTCCATTACGGTGTCGACCGCGAGACCCACCTGATCGACATGGACGAGGTCCGCCGCATCGCCAAGGAAAACAACGTCAAGTTGATCATCGCCGGCGGCTCTGCTTACCCGCGCAAAATTGACTTCGCAGCCTTCCGCCAGATTGCCGATGAAGTGGGTGCCTACTTCCTCGTAGATATGGCCCACTTCGCCGGCCTCGTTGCCGCCGGGCTCTATCCAAACCCGTTCCCGCACGCCCACGTGGCAACCACCACAACGCACAAAACGCTTCGCGGTCCCCGTGGCGGTATGATCCTGACCAACGACGGTGATTTGGCCAAGAAGTTCAATTCGGCGATTTTCCCGGGCATTCAGGGCGGTCCGCTGATGCACGTCATCGCAGCAAAGGCGGTCGCTTTCGGCGAAGCCCTGCGGCCTGAGTTCAAGGTCTACTCAAAAAACGTCATGGACAATGCCAAGGCGATGGGTGAAGTGCTGGTCGGCGAGGGCTTTGACCTGGTCTCTGGCGGCACGGATTCCCACCTCATTCTTGTTGACCTGCGGCCTAAGAAGCTGACCGGCAATATCTCCGAAAAGTCACTCGAGCGGGCCCACATCACTTGCAACAAGAATGGCGTGCCGTTCGACCCTGAAAAGCCGATGGTCACTTCCGGTATCCGCCTTGGCGCCCCTGCCGGCACCACACGCGGGTTTGGTGTCGCCGAGTTCCAGCAAATCGGTCGCATGATCTCGGAAGTCCTCGACGGCCTGGCCACCAGTGGCGAAGAAGGCAACGCTGCTGTTGAGGCCAAAGTGAAGGAAGACGCCGTTGCCCTGTGCAAGCGCTTCCCGATCTACTCTTGAACCGCAACCAGCCTGGGGTGACAATAAATCCCCAGGCGACCGCGACTTGCCTCTGGTAGCGCGCAGATCTGACGTTAATATCGAGGCCCCGCCGCGTCCCTCAACGTACGCGGATGGGTCTTTTTGTATTTGCGGAGATTCATGGGATGCGGTGCCCGTTTTGCGGCTGCGAGGACACACAGGTCAAGGACAGCCGCCCGACCGAAGAGAATTCGGCCATCCGACGGCGCCGTGTCTGTCCTGATTGCGCCGGCCGCTTCACCACGTTCGAGCGTGTGCAATTGCGTGAACTCACGGTGCTCAAGCGCTCCGGCCGCAAGGTACCCTTCGATCGAGACAAGTTGGTGAACTCCGTCACAGTTGCGCTTCGCAAGCGGCCGATCGAGGCCGATCGCGTCGAACGCATGGTTTCAGGGATCGTCCGCCAGCTCGAAGCCTGCGGCGAAAGCGAGATCGCTTCTTCGATGATCGGCGAACTGGTGATAGATGCCTTGCGCGGTCTTGATCCTGTCGCCTACGTTCGTTTCGCTTCCGTTTACCGGGATTTCCGCGAAGCCGCTGATTTTGAAAGTGTACTTGGAGAAATCGCCCGTGACGCTATTCCGCACAGCGACGGCCATCTAAACGGTGAGGCTGAAGCACCCACGCAGCCCGCGGAGCACAAAACGGCAGGGGCCGGCAAAGCCAAGACACCCAACGCCAAGGCGTCCGACGAGACGCATTGATCCTTGCAAGACACAGTTCATAGCGATGAGTTCGACCGGCACATGATGGCGCTGGCACTGCGTGCTGCCCGATCGGGTCTGGGTACCACCGCCCCCAATCCATCGGTTGGGGCGGTCATAGCCGATGAGAGTACCGGCGAAGTCATCGCGACCGGCACCACCGCTCCTGGAGGACGGCCCCATGCCGAACCCCTCGCCATCGCGCAAGCCGGCGAGCGCGCTCGCGGCAAGACCATGTACGTTACCCTTGAGCCGTGTTCTCATTTCGGCCGGACGCCGCCGTGTGTGAACGCCATCCTGGAAGCGGGCTTGAGCCGCGTTGTTCTGGCTCAGGAGGACCCTGATCCCCGCGTTTCCGGACGCGGCCTTGGCATCTTGCGCGCCGCCGGAGTAGCCGTCAGACGAAGCATACTTAGCGCTGAAGCCCGCTGGCTCACGCGCGGCCACATCGTCCGGGTCACGGAACGCCGGCCCTTCATCCAGATGAAACTCGCCGTCGACTCAGACGGCCTGGTTCCACAGGGCAAGGCAGGCACGCCGCTGTTCGTGACAAGTGACATTGCTCGCGCCCACGGCCACATGATCAGGGCGCAAACAGATGCGATACTCGTTGGCGGCGGCACGGTCCATGATGACGATCCGGCCCTCACCTGCCGTCTGCCTGGTCTCGCGCACCAATCGCCGAT
>JAUWFF010000074.1 GCA_030607105.1 Filomicrobium sp. | reverse complement strand
GGTTTTGACAACAAATCGACGACTCAAAGACTCGTTTTTAGTTATCATATTATGAGCCGCCGGCTGCATAGCGAGTCGTGAACGTGTTTCTAGGTTGAGAAATTCGCCACGGTACATCTCACAACTTCGGGAACGGACTTCTCGGGCCTCACACGAGAGGAGACGCTAAAGTGACTGAAACGCCGGAAAAACCCGCTGGCAAGGCGGCCCCTTCTCAGAAGGCGGCGGCTCAAAGTGATGAGAAGATTCGCACTGGTGCGAAGCGCAAGCGTCGGCCACAGGACAAAAAACGGGCAGGAAAGCCCACAAAAAATGCGGTCGCCAAGAAACTGACGGTCCGAGCGAAAAAGCCAGCGCCCCCTTCGGAGGGCCCGAATCAGTTGGTGATCGCCCGAACAGGGGAAGAGTTGCGCAATGCAACCTCGACCTGGCGCGAAAACGGCGGCAAGCTGGCGTTAGTGCCTACCATGGGCGCTCTGCATGAAGGTCACATCGCCCTGGTGGCAAAGGCCAAATCCATCGCCGACCGGGTAATTGTTTCGGTTTTTGTGAATCCGAAACAGTTTGCCCCCCACGAGGACCTTGATCGTTACCCGCGTGATGAGGCAAGCGACTTCAAGAAGCTTGCTGGGCTCGGCGTCGACGCGGTATTGGCGCCAACAGTTGACGTGATGTATCCTGTTGGATGTACGACTCAGGTCACACCGGGAAAGGCGGGCGCCGGACTTGAGAGTGATTTCCGGCCGCACTTCTTCAGCGGTGTGGCGACGGTAGTGGCGAAGCTTTTCAACCAAGTGCGGCCCGATTTCGCGGTGTTTGGCGAGAAGGACTATCAGCAGCTCATCGTCGTCACACAACTGGCCCGGGATCTCGATATGGGGCTTGAGATCGTGCCGGTTGCGACCGTGCGTGAAGCAGACGGATTAGCCTTATCCTCACGTAACGCCTACCTCACCGAGGCTGACCGGGGCATCGCGGCCAATCTCAATTTGGTGCTGAAAGAGGTCGCGGAGGCCGCCTCCCATGGGGCCAGTATCGCGCACCTTAAGGCTGCGGCGAAAGTCCGCCTGCTGACGCTGGGCTTTGAGAAAGTTGATTACGTCGACGTGCGTGATGCCGAGACGCTTGGAGCCTTTGAATCCGAAGCCGGCCGACCAGGACGTGTGCTTGGCGCGGCATGGTTGGGGCGGACACGGCTCATCGATAATGTACCGGTTGGCTAGTGAATGGACGCTAGAGGGGTGCCACAAAGATGATACTTGACAAGGAAAATAGCATTTACGCCGGTGTGGCGGGGGCCATCATCGGCGTTTGCTACCTGTGTTCAAGGGCTTGGTTCACCAGCGATTACACCGACATCACGGCGATGAACCTGATTGGCGCAGGACTGATTGGCGCAATTGCCGGCATCGCGGCGTTCGCAGTACGGTTCTCTACTGAGGATGATGGCAAATAAGTGTCATCTCGGGCGACCGTGACGCTGAGGTCTTGCCAAAGGGCATCAGCCCGTGGCACGCAGTCAGCCGATAGAAACGATGATAGATTCGCCGATGGCCCAGCTGCAGTTGTCCCGCGTTGGCTGGCGCAAATGGTGAGCTAGGCGGGACCAATACGATATGGCCAAACCGCAACGCCGCGACCTTTTCGCGACCGCTGAGAAGAGCTTGAGCACCAAATCATCCCCACGCGGCCGCAAACCGGTCGACGCAGCAGAAGCCTATACCGCCGCCGACATTGAGGTGTTGGAAGGGCTGGAGCCTGTCCGGCGCCGACCTGGCATGTATATCGGCGGCACAGACGAAAAGGCGATGCATCATCTATTCGCGGAAGTCATCGATAACTCGATGGACGAGGCGGTGGCCGGGTACGCGAGCTGGATTGAAGTCCGACTTGATGCCGACGGCTATCTGACAGTCGCCGACAACGGGCGCGGCATTCCTGTTGATCCACACCCCAAGTTCAAGACCAAGTCGGCGCTGGAAGTCATTATGACGACGCTCCACGCTGGCGGGAAATTCGATGGCAAAGCCTACCAGACCTCAGGCGGGCTGCACGGCGTTGGCGTATCGGTCGTCAATGCATTGTCCGATAATCTCGAAGTCGAGGTGGCACGCGGTCAGCAGCTCTACCGCATGAACTTCGAACGGGGGAAGCCTGCTGGCAAACTCCAGAAGCTTGGAGCCATCAAAAACCGGCGCGGGACCAAGGTGCGCTTCCATCCGGACGCGAAGATCTTCGGCAAGGGTGCCGCCTTCAAGCCGGCGCGCCTTTTCACCATGGCGCGCTCGAAGGCGTATTTGTTCGGTGGCGTTGAGATTCGTTGGTCGTGCGATCCGTCTCTTATTACCGGCGACACGCCGGCCGATGCCGTTTTCCATTTCCCCGGTGGCCTAAAGGACTATCTCACGGAAAGCCTCAACGGGCACACGCAGGTCACAACTGACATGTTCACCGGCCGCGTCGAAAAAGAGGGCGGGCACGGGTCGGTTGAGTGGGCCATCACGTGGATTAGTAATGCTGACGGGTTCACGCGATCCTATTGTAACACGATTCCGACAGCCGACGGCGGCACGCACGAAAACGGCCTGCGGCAGGCACTGACCAAGGGCCTTCGTGCTTATGGGGAACTCGTCGGCAATAAGAAGGTGTCTCAGATCACCGCCGAGGACACCATGAGCACGGCGGCAGGGATGCTTTCTGTGTTTATCCGCGAACCGGAATTTCAGGGGCAGACGAAAGACAAGCTGGCGACCGTCGAAGCCGCCCGGATTGTCGAGAATACCGTTCGCGATGCCTTCGACCACTGGTTGGCGGATCGCCCGCAGCAAGCCACCAAGCTCATGGAATGGGCGATAGAACAGGCCGAGGACCGGCTGCGGAGGCGGCGTGAAAAGGAAGTCAGCCGGCAATCGGCGACACGCAAATTGCGGCTGCCCGGCAAGCTTGCCGACTGCACGATCCGATCCGCACAAGGAACTGAGATCTTCATCGTGGAAGGCGACTCGGCGGGCGGCTCGGCGAAGAGCGCGCGCAAACGCGAAACGCAGGCTATCTTGCCATTGCGAGGCAAAATCCTCAATGTCGCCAACGCTTCGGCGGCGAAGCTGTCACAAAACCAGCTCCTATCGGACCTGGTTCAGGCACTCGGAGCGGGGATCGGAAAGCACTATAATGATGCTGATCTTCGCTACGAACGCGTGATCATCATGACCGACGCCGACGTTGATGGCGCGCATATTGCGTCCTTGCTGATTACGTTCTTCTACCAGAAGATGCCGGAGCTGATTGACAATGGTCACCTCTTTCTGGCCGTGCCGCCGCTGTACAAACTGACACATGGGTCGAAGTCCGTTTACGCGCGCGATGATGCTCACAAGGACGAACTGATGTCCTCCGAATTCAAGGCCAACGCCAAGGTTGAGGTCAGCCGCTTCAAGGGCCTTGGTGAGATGAGCGCCGCGCAACTCAAGGAAACGACAATGTCTCCGGAAACGCGCACCCTTCTGCGAGTGGAGGTTGGTGACGTTGAGCGCGGCGAGATTTCCGATGCTGTCAACGCGCTGATGGGCTCCAAGCCCGAGGCTCGTTTTCGCTTTATCCAGGACAACGCAGCGTTCGCGACGGATCTAGATATCTGAAGCGGCCAGCTGGGATCGCGCAAAGTCGTAAGCGGCCCAGCGAAGCTCGCGGTGGTTCGACCAATCGAGCACGCTTGCCTTTTCTGGCACCGGGAAAGACAAGAGCAAGTCACCTGGTCTCAGTTCGCGAGAGACGTCGCGTCGTTCGCGCAGAAGAGAGCTCAGCAGCACCGCCTGCGGGCCAGGGGCGTCCGGAGAGACGGCGCCACCAGGTATAAACATCTGGCGAAGCAGCCCAGTTCTGGATGGCAACTTGGCCGTATCGATGTTGTAGGGGCCTAGATCGGGTACCTGCAGATCGAGGACTACGTTGGGGCCTTCCTTGATTTCCCGCATGGATCGCAGTGGGATGTTGTCGATCAGGCAGCCATCAACCAGCATCTCGCCATTTTGAAAAACCGGCGGAAATAGGGCCGGAATCGCGGCTGAGGCGCGGATGGCTTTCCAAAGCGGGCCACGGCGAAGCACTTCAAGCTTATTGAGGGTCAGGTTGGTGGCGGCGGCGAAGTAGGGCACCCAAATGTCGGCAACATCAGGAGCTGGATACAATTCGGCAAGGCAGGCGTCGAAAACGGTGTGATCGAGCAGACTGTAACGGGGCCAGTTCCACCGCCCCATGGCTTTCCGTGTGACGAACATCTGGTGCGTGTGGCGATCAATGAATTCTGCATCAACAGCACACGCAAATGCTGCAGCCATCGCCGCACCGCCGCTTGTTCCACCAAAGCAGTCAAAGTCGTAACCGGCTTCTTGCAGCGCCTGGAACATGCCAATGTGAGCGGCGGTGAAGGCGCCGCCGCCGCTTGCAACAACGCCCCGCGCCTTTCCTGTCACGAAGCGCATCAGGCGCTCAAGATCGGCACCTCGGCCGAGCGCAACGTGGTGATGAAGCCCGACGAAGGGTCGCTGATCAAGCCAGCGGTGCGTGCCTTTCACCACTGGCGCATAATTAGCGTGCAAAAGTACAAGCCGTATATTGTCGGGTTCGTGCAGCGACGCGGTCACTTCTTCGAGGGCATTGGGCGTTAATCGGTGCAGAGTACCGGCGGCCCGTGCGTCGGCGATGAGCAGCACTTGGTCAGCTTGACGCAACGCCCTATGGGTCCAGTCAGACAGCTCCTCGTCACAGATGTAGACGACCTGGTCGTAGTGCTTCTCAAGGTCGTTGAATTGGAAGGCCTGTCGGGGAGCATCTGTTCCGCTTAAGTCCAAGTGAGAGCCGGCGGACTGAGAATCGAGAAATAGTGTGTTCGACCGCTTCGCGCAGTTGCGTTTGAACTCGTCGACAAATCTTGGTTGCAGCGGGCGCTGCCCGGCCCGGCACAAAGCCAGAGTCTTGGGTGCCACGAACCCGCTACCGCAACGACCGGCAGTTGTATCAGCCAAGCGCTTGGCGAGCGCACTGGTCACGCTTGGCCAAAGTTCCGGCAAACGCGCGGCGAGGCCATCAAATTCCGTCCGTGAGAGCGCAAGTACGACGCTGTCACGTTCGGCCCGAACGCTTGCTGTTCGCAGTCCACCAGCGAAAAAGGCGATCTCACCGACGGGTTGCCCCGCCGCAATCTCGGCCACTGGGTTTGCCTCGCCGCGTAGAACGGCGAAGCGACCGGTCACCACGATATAGAGGCGATCGGAAAAGTCTCCCTGGCGCACGAGCATTTCACCGCGCGGGATATGGATCAGTTCAAAACGCTCGGCAATGGTGGTACGCGTGGCTGCATCAAGCCGGGCAAATGGCTCAATCTGCGCTAGAAAATCAAAAGATTGCTGAGGCATGACCGTAAACTTGCGATTCTATTACGGTCATTCTAACGCAGGGACGTCGTGCAAATTCCTAACAAGGCACAAATCTATTAGCCGGCGAGCGATGCGCAGCCTGCGCTCACATGTTGGAGCTCGTATGGCTCAAGTCTTGCCGTCAGGTCCGCCCTATGCCGCATCGCCTTCCTTGCGCGAGGCTTCCACTTGAGCAGCAAGTGCTGCTTTATCGTTAACGTCAGCGTCGATCAGCGTATCATTGTCGATGTGGACCCTGTTGCCCTGCGGGGTGTATTTCGGCCCCAGGACATCAACGATCCCGGGAGGCCCCTTTGTCTCTTCGGGCTGCGTCCACCCCTCAACAACCAACGCCTGGGCAGCATACTTTTCGTCACGGTCCATCAGGTAGTGGTGGAAATCCTTGAGCCTGTAGTGGGGGACCGAGGCGTTGATGTGGTGCGGCAGGTGATAGTCCATGCCGAAGGGGAACACGGCATAACGAAGGATCGGGTTAACGATGAACACCCGCGAATTGGTGTAGCGGCCGCGATCGGCGTTGCCGTGCTGGATCCATTCGCGCAGGACCATAAAGAGCGGGAAGGTGGAAAACAGTGGCAATATCCACAGCAGACCGTAATAGCCCCAGACCGGTGCCTGAGTGAGGTACTCCGTCCCTGTCAGCGCACCAAACAGAATCGTGAGGTAGACGACCCTGCTGATCGTCGTAACGCGATGCGAGATAACCGGGTTTATCAGACTTTCAGCATAGGCTTCATCGGGGATTTAAAGAGTGGAGGTTATGATGAAAAAGTTAATATTTATTTTTGCCGTGATATTAGTTTTCGCTTTAGTTGATGTTGTATCCTATACACAGCAGGAAAATCCCCATGAAGAATTCAGGGAAGTATAATTTTTTTCTTCCATAATAGTGCATATTAGGGGGGATAGTGCGAAAGATTTGAATCTTTACGAGAATAAATTAAGACCCTATATATTAGACCAGCTTAAGGAGATTTTCTCTCCCAGGCTGAAAAATCCTTATAGCCTGAGAATAGTT
>JAUWFF010000308.1 GCA_030607105.1 Filomicrobium sp. | reverse complement strand
ATTGCTTGGCAACTGAGAACAACATGGACACAGCCATCTGGGCGATTATCTATGATCTGCCAATTTGCGACAGCGACGAGTATCTGAGCTGGTTCCACGAGATCCATATCCCTGAGAAACTGGCCCGGCCCGGATACGAGTGGGCGGGACACTATCGGATCCTGTCGCCAGGCGGTCATCCGGCATCATCGCAGGGCGGCGCCTGTGAGAGCGGTGGTGCTGGATACGTGGCGTTGTTCGGCGGCAGCGATACAAGCGTGTTTTTGAACCCGTCGCCAGCCCAGCTCAAACCGCGCCAGCCGGAACTGACGCGATCAATGATGGCCCGCCGCATCGCCTCTCGCAGCTTTATTGCGACCGTCGAATGGCGCTTCGAGGCGGAAACAAACAATGCCCGGCGCGCGCATCCCGCGATTGAGCTGACGTGTTGTGATGTCAAACCCAACGATGAGGACTTTAGTGCTTGGTGCGTCCAGGAACTGAAGCCGGGTATGAACGGCAAAGGTTTCCAGTCGGGATGCAAGCTGCTCACTGTTTGCGGGCTGGCAAAGCATGCCACGCTCGTTGAATTTTCCTCGTTCGATGATTGCCTCGCCTATCAACGTCGCCAGTCGGGTAGTGAGTGGTCGTCGCGCGTGCACGGTTATCGCTCCGACATGCCTGGTACGCCGTTGGCTGCCGAGCGCGTTTGGCCTGCCTTATAGCCAACCTTCTTGCCTACCATGATCAAGGGCCTAGTATCGAATTCGGCGCGACCGCGCCGTTCAATGACAAAGTTCAGTGCGAGCGCAACGCGTCTCGCCCCTCTCGCGAAGAAAAAAATACGAGGCCAGAAGGTTGTTCGCAGCGCTAACCTATCTCGACATGTTCGCCATCGCCTGGTTCGCGCTCTGCTACTTCGGCTATGGCTGGGCGGTCCAACTCGGGCCACTCAAGGACCGCGAAGGATTAGTTGCAGCCATTCAACGGCGCCGGGTGCAGTGGATGCTTGCTGCCGCCCGGCGCGATGTTCGAATTATGGATTCGCAGCTGCTTATGAACCTCTCTTCCGGCAACGCCTTTTTTGCATCCACGACGGTGCTTGTTCTTGGTGCCCTGACCGCCATGCTTGGAGCCGCTGACAACGTCAAGCACCGTCTCGAACAGTTGCCCTACGTGGGTGACGTTCCGCTGGTCGTCTGGGAGTTCAAAATACTTTTCCTAATGGCGCTGGTTATTCGAGCTTTCTTCAAATTCGCCTGGGCATTCAGATTGACGCACTATCTCGGCACCATGCTCGGTTCGATGCCACCCTGGGAGGCAAGCACAGCAGTCCAATGTGAGAGGCACGCAGCCAAGACCGCGCAGCTGGCGGGTATCACAGCGACGCATTCAAATGATGGGCTGAGGACGATCTATTTCGCCATTGCCGGGCTCGGATGGTTCCTGCACTCGATTGTTTTCATCATAGGATGCGGTTGGGTCTTGGCGATCGTCTATCGTCGCGAATATGCCTCGCGCGCACTCATGGCCATCAAGGAAGATGAAGCCGAATAAGGCGGGCGGCGGGAGTGATCGAAACTTGGGTCAGCTGACTCTGCACAAGTGAAAGGATACCTGAATGTTGAAGGTCTGGGGTCGGGCGAACAGCTCCAATGTCGGCAAGGTGATGTGGTGCATTGGGGAGCTTGGATTGGCCCACGAGAGGGTCGACTGGGGAGGCATTTTCGGTGGAAATGACGATCCCGCTTATCGCAAGATGAATCCAAACGGACGTGTGCCGACACTTGAGGAGGATGGCGGCTTCTGCCTCTGGGAGTCGGGTGCAATCATCAGGTATTTGTGCGCCAAGCACAGCTTAGGTACGCTCTATCCTAATGATTTGAAAGTGCGTGCGGAGTCGGAACAATGGATGGACTGGAGCTTGTCCACGCTACACCCGTTCAATCCAGTGTTCATCGCCAACATGTTTGTCCTCCCCCCTGAAAAACGCGACCCGCAGGCGATCGCAAAGGCGGTCGACAATACCGCGCCGCTCTTTGGCATTCTTGATGCGCACCTGGCTGACCGTGCTTATCTTTGTGGTGATCACTTTACGATGGCCGACATTCCCGCAGGCACGCTCGCACACCGCTGGATTAGCTTCGCTCCCGAGCGGCCAAAGCACGCTAACCTTGAGGCTTGGTATAAAAGGTTGAAACAGCGTCCTGCTTACGTCGAGCACATCACGTCCATCAAGCCTGGCCGCTAAAGCGGCACTGGCTGCCAAGGCCAGTGGGTCTCCGCCCAATACTAAATTTCAGCAACGCGGAGGTCCTGTTGGCGGCTTCCTTAACGACTTCAACTTCAGGTTCCCGAAAGCAGCATTAGCCTCTGCCCTCCAAACGGCCGCCCCAGACTCATTTCAGATTGAAACCCTTGCTTCTGATGAAGTCTCCGAAGTCCTGACGTTCGGGCAAGCTGTACTGCCGCGCCTTGTCCTCAGACCAGCCGTACCGATCAGTCGTTCCAAGTTTTTCCGACAAACGCTGCTGCGAGTAGGGTTGCAGGACATTTCTTCGCGCGTCATAGGCGTCGATCATGTCGGGCGATGATCTGTCGTGGTAACGGTCCTCGTGAACTGTCATGCTGAGCGGAAGCCTCATGCTGATTGAGGGCTCATCTTTACAGTAACCCAAGGCTAACCCGGCCACCGGAAAGACATGATTAGGCAAGTTCAGCAAAGCACCGACCTCCGTGGCACGATTGCGCACGGCGCTAATAGGACAGCAGCCCAAACCGGCGGCTTCCGCCGCGGTTACAAACGCCGAAAGCGCGATACCCGCATCAACGGCTGCATTGAAAAACGCGTCCAGATGGTCATTTGCAAAGGTATGTCCGCGCCACTCATGCAGCTGCCGCTGGCGCCGGTTGTTTCCGCAAAAGACCAACACAGCCGGCGCCCCCCTCACCCACACTTGTTCTGAAACAAGTTCTACAAGGCGCATCTTCTGATCAGCGTCGTTGATTACGATGATGTCGCGTTGCTGCAGGTCGCTCTTTGAGGGTGAGGCAAGCGCAATGGCGCACAGCATGTGAACGAGTTCGGTGCTGACAGGCTGAGTCTTGAACCGGCGGCACGATCCGCGTCTAGCGATGGAGGCCAATTGCTCGAGGCCTTCTTTCGCGGTGATTTCGGGCAGCTCCTCCCCAAATCGACGTTCCAGGTCGTCTCTGATTTGGTTTGCGCTAGAAGGCATGGATATCTGGCTCCGGAGTCCAGGCACACGGCCATGCGGCACCAGCGCTCTGCGCTGAGACTGCGCGTCGGGACGGTACCTTTGTGGATCCCGTTATTTACACAATAGG